>NZ_JAPCJA010000059.1:0-26618 GCF_027707745.1 Aeromonas sp. QDB23 | reverse complement strand
ATATCTGGAAACGGTACTCAATGCGGGTCTCAAAAAACTGGGTGAAATTTAACAAAATGTTCACGCTCTCACCCTGGCGTTCCCCTGCAACCCGAACAAACTACGTTGCAAACTTTTATAAGAAATCACATACATCATCCAGAAAATACCACGATGCGGGGGAATATATATACACAATCTGAACTGAATCAATCTATCGCAGAAATGATTGGTCTACTCGCACTCTTTCCATAACTGACTGTTTCAAAGACTAAATAATAATTACAATCTAGAAAAAACCGCAGCCTTGAGCTGCGGTTTTTATTTCTATTCCCCAAACACTTTTGCACTCAATTCCCCCCCCCTTGCACAGCACTCCCCTTTCAGCGAAAGGCAGTCAACATGCACGCTAAAGCCACGGGCGGGCACGGTATTTGTTCCCCCTGCAAACCGCCGAGTCGAGTTCAACAGGTCAGGAGCGCCATCAGGGATGGTGGTGCAGCCGCAACCGACATAGGGGCCAAATCGGATCAGGGCGAGCACTGCTCGACCCCGATTTGGCGCGAGAACAAGGATGTTCGAAGCGGGCTTTGGCCGAAGCCAGGGATGGCGTAGGCCAAAGTGCCGTCTGCGGCGCTCCGTCCGACCCGTTGGACGAGACGAGGGAACCCGCGAAGCGGGCGGTTTGCCGGGGGAGAAGACTTTTGGTGACTTTTGGTCTTTCAAAAGTCACTCGCCAAGCCGCGTAGTGGCGGCGAAACCTCTTCGAGGGCAGCGCCCTCGCTTCCTGCATGGCGAAGCCATGCCATTAAGGCGTTGGAGGGCATTCAGCTGAGGAATGACGTTAGCCCCCCTCACCCTAGCCCTCTCCCGCAAGGGGAGAGGGGATCAGAGCGCAGGCCACCGAGGCTTAAGAGGTGTCGAGGGAAGAGACACAAACAAAAACCGCAGCCCAAGGGCTGCGGTTTTTTTATTGGCTCAACCTGTTGGCACCAGACGCCAACAAGGCCAACCGGCCTTAGGCACGGCGCCAGCTGGTCTTGCCGGCGCTGTCTTCCAGCACAATGCCCATCTCGGTGAGACGGTTGCGAGCGGCGTCGGCGGCGGCCCAGTTTTTGTCGGCACGGGCCTGATTGCGCTCGGCGATCAGGCGCTCGATCTCGGCTACTTCGTCGTCCGCTTCGTCACCCTTGAGGAAGGCGTCCGGATCCTGTTGCAGAATGCCGAGCACAGCGCCCAGCTCGCGCAGACGGGCACCGAGGCCAGCGGCAACATTGATGTCTTCCGCTTTCTGGCGGTTGATCTCGCGGACCAGATCGAACAGGGCGGAGTAGGCTTCCGGGGTGTTGAAGTCGTCGTCCATCGCCTCTTTAAAGCGAGCCACCTGCTCGTCGCCACCGGCAGCGGCGGCCAGCGGCAGATCGCGCAGGGCGGTATACATGCGCTCCAGCGCGGCGCGGGCTTGCTTGAGGTTATCTTCCGAGTAGTTGAGCTGGCTGCGGTAGTGGCCAGACATCAGGAAGTAACGGACGGTTTCGGCGTCGTAGTGGGCCAGCACGTCGCGGATGGTAAAGAAGTTGCCAAGGGATTTGGACATCTTCTCTTTATCCACCATCACCATGCCGCTGTGCATCCAGGTGTTGACGTAGTCACCACCGTGGGCGCAGCAGGACTGGGCGATCTCGTTCTCGTGGTGCGGGAACTGCAGATCGGAGCCGCCGCCGTGGATGTCGAAGTGGTTGCCAAGGTGCTTGGAGTTCATGGCGGAGCACTCGATGTGCCAGCCAGGACGGCCCGGGCCCCAGGGGCTTTCCCAAGTCGGTTCGCCGGGCTTGGACATCTTCCACAGCACGAAGTCGAGCGGGTTGCGCTTGGCATCGACCACGTCAACGCGGGCACCGGCTTGCAGCTGCTCCAGATCCTGCCCGGAGAGCTTGCCGTAGTCGGCGTAGGATTCGACGATAAACATCACGTCGCCGTTATCGGCCACGTAGGCGTGATCCTTGGCGAGCAGGCTTTCCACCAGTTCGATGATTTCGCTGATGTGCTGGGTAGCGCGCGGTTCGATATCCGGGCGCACCATGCCGAGGGCGTCGAAGTCGGCGTGCATGTCGCCAATCAGCCGTTCAGTCAGCTCGTCACAGGTGACGCGGGTTTCAGCGGCGCGCTTGATGATCTTGTCATCCACGTCGGTGATGTTGCGCACGTAGGTCAGGTCGTAACCGGCGTAACGCAGGTAGCGAGCCACCACATCAAAGGCGACGAAGGTGCGGCCGTGGCCGATATGACAGTGATCGTAGATGGTGACACCACACACATACATGCCCACCTTGCCCGGGTGGATAGGTTTGAATTCTTCTTTTTGACGAGTGAGTGTGTTGTATATCTTCAGCATCTTATAACCACTGCCTGTGAGTAAAATGGTTGGTCATAATACCCCGTTCAAGGGCAGAAAACGAGGCGGAAAATGTGGCCAATCCCGCCTGCCGCCTATGTTCTGGCACTGGATGCGCCCTTTGCAGCACTTTCTGCAACACTATGCCGCAGCCCCTTGATGGGCTAGAATTGCCACCACTTTATGCCACACCCCGCAAGCGCCCTGTCGCTTGCTCACTTTTCGTTCAAAAGTATGAAAGGACATATCATGGTCACTCTGCACACCAATCACGGCGACATCACCCTCACCCTGAACGCTGAAAAAGCCCCGGAAACCGTGGCCAACTTCCTGCAATACTGCCGTGACGGTCACTACGACAACACCATTTTCCACCGTGTCATCGACGGCTTCATGATCCAGGGCGGCGGCTATGCCCCCGGCTTTGAAGAGAAAGATACCCGCGCTCCCATCAAGAACGAAGCGGCCAACGGTCTGTCCAACAAGGTCGGCACCATCGCCATGGCCCGCACCAGCGAGCCGCACTCTGCCAGCGCCCAGTTCTTCATCAACGTAAACAACAACGACTTCCTCGACTTCAAATCCGCCACCACCCAGGGCTTCGGCTACTGCGTATTCGGTGAAGTGACTGCCGGGATGGACGTGGTCAACAAAATCAAGGGTGTCAAAACCGGTAACTACGGCCGCATGCATCAAGACGTGCCGACCGAAGATGTGGTTATCACCAAGGTGACCCTTGCTGACTGATCTTTGCCAACTCGGCACGGATGAAACTGCGGCCCCGGCCGCAGTTTTTCCATCTGCATCCCCCAGCGCCAGTCCGAACTGGCGCCGCCTCGACTATCTGGCCTACGGCAATCCGCGCCAACGCTCGGCCCATGCCCTGCTCACAGCCGGTGTGTGGGATGCGCTGGCAGCGCAGTGCGCCGATATGGCGCTGGTGAGCACGCTGGCCATCGGCCTCGATCGACCCGGCAGCGATCTCGATATCCTCTGCCAGCATCCTGATCCGGCGGCGTTTGCCGCTACTTTTGCAGAGCAAGGTTGGCAGGCGAGCGCCAAGGGCGACAATATCTGGCTGCTGGAGCGCACCTTTCCCTGTCTCGACCAGAACAGTGACGATAGCGGTTGCGATAACCGCATCGCCAGCTGGCCGCTGGAGCTTTATGTCACCCCCACCCCCATCGAGACGCTGAACGGCTGGCGCCACCTCACCCTGATGGCCACCCTGCTGCAACGCTTTGGTGATGCTTTCTATCGGGAGGTATTGCGTCTGCGCCTTGAGCAAGGCTTGAAAGGGGAAGCGGCGATGTGCCAGTTGCTGGGATTGGCTGGCGATCCTTACACTGCCCTGCTGACGCTGGAGGGACGCAATCTGGCCGAGCTGTCATGGCAACCCCCATCCCGTGACGGTATGCATAGATCCACTGACGCGACGGCGATGGCGCCTGTCGTGCAACCTTCGTCCCCTGTGTTTTCCACTATCTCTGCCACTCCTGTTTGCCCTGTTTCGACCGAGAGCCCGACCCCCACATCATGAGCACCCTCTTTATCAGTGACATTCACCTCTCTGCCCAGCGGCCCGATATGACCGCGGCACTGGTGCGCTTTCTCGAGCACGACGCCCCCGGCGCCGATGCCCTCTATGTGCTGGGGGATCTCTTCGAATTCTGGATTGGCGACGATGACCCCAATCCGCTCCATCAACAGATGGCCGACGCCTTCTTGGCCCTGAGCCAACAGAACGTGCCCATCTACTTTATCCACGGCAACCGCGACTTTCTGCTGGGCCAGCAGTTTGCCAAGCGCGCGGGGATGACCCTGCTGGGGGATCCCTGCGTCATCGAACTCTATGGCGAGCGGGTGCTGCTCAGCCACGGCGATCTGCTTTGCACCCTGGATGAGGGGTATCAGAAGTTTCGCCGCATCACCCAGCTCAAATGGCTGCGCTGGCTCTTTTTACGGCTGCCGCTCACCCGCCGTCAGGCCATCGCCTGCAAGATGCGCGGCCAAAGCCAGATGGAGAACGCCCACAAGAGCCAGATCATCATGGATGTGACGCCAGCGGCGGTAGACGACACCCTGCGCGCCCACGACTGCCGGATGATGATCCACGGCCACACCCACAGACCAGCCATCCACGACTTCACCCTCGACGGCCACCCCGCCCGCCGCATCGTGCTGGGTGACTGGTTCGAGCAAGGCTCGGTGCTGGTCTGCCGCCCCGGCGAGCAGCGGCTGGAAATGCGGGCGCTGGCAGAGGCTTGATAGCCCGCCAGTTCGGTTGACCCACCAAGCGATCTGCCTCCCATCATCATGCCCCCGTCGTTCGCGCCACCCGGTTCACACCGCATCAGGCGCGAACGAATAAGTGGTGGTCGCTCACAGATCAGCAAAGCAAACCTGCTGGCGTGCATCAGGACACAAGGTTGTGTGAACCCCGTCACCTTGCCCCTTGCCAATTGAGAGGATGATGGCGCTCAGGCAGAAACGTCTTTCTCGCCAGCAATTTCAACAAGTTGAGGTTTGTATGCCTGACAGTAATGCGGTCGCTCACCCGTTCGATGCCAAGAAGATCAATGTCAACGATCCCTATGAGATGAAGCAGTGGATCAAAATGTTCGAGTGCACCGAAGTCCAGCTGAAACGGGCGGTCAAGGCAGTCGGCACCTCAGGCAAGGCGATCAGAAAACACCTCAAGAAGTGAGGGCGCCTCCCCGTTACAGACCAGGCCCCGCTCGCGGGGCTTTTCTCTTTCTGTCATCTATTTAACAACATCTATTTCCGACAAAGCACCCAGTACGCTGGCGAAAAAGGTTGTTGTTTGAAATCACCACCATTTCGGCAAAAACAAAAAAGGCCACTATTTCTAGTGGCCTTTCGTAACTCTTTGATTGCTTTACTTAATAACTGGTGCCCGAGGCCGGAATCGAACCGGCACGACGCGAACGTCGAGGGATTTTAAATCCCTTGTGTCTACCGATTTCACCACTCGGGCACCGCAATCGGTATCAAGCTCGCGTGGCGGGCTTGTCAATATGGAGGCACGTTCCGGAGTCGAACCGGACTAAACGGATTTGCAATCCGCTGCATAACCGCTTTGCTAACGCGCCATGCAAAAGAGAGTTGGCTCTCTAATGTCTGAATTTTGAGCGGGAAACGAGACTCGAACTCGCGACCCCGACCTTGGCAAGGTCGTGCTCTACCAACTGAGCTATTCCCGCATTGGTCTGGCTGACTGCCTGACTACGAGGACGCATTCTAGCGATGTTCCTCGCCCAGTCAACCAGAAATATTTAATTACCTGATCGTTCGGGCATTTTTTGCCCTTTTTGAACAGTTTTAGCGCCTTTGGCCGTTTCCTGCATCAAATCAGCGGAAACCTCACCTTGCGGCGCGGGTGACTCACAGCTTGGCGTGGTGGGTCAGATCGCCCCAGGCCGCCTTCATGTACTGGAACATCGACCAGAAGGTGAGCACGGTGGCGACATAGAGCATCACGTAGGCGAGCCACACCATCCAGACGTTGTATTGCCAAATCAGACCGGTGAGCGACACCATCTGGATCATGGTCTTCCACTTGCCAATCCAGCTGACCGCCACCGAGGAGCGTTTGCCCAGTTCGGCCATCCATTCACGCAAGGCAGAGATGATGATCTCGCGGCCAATCATGGTCATGGCGGGGATGGTGACCCAGATGGTGTTGTAGTGTTCGACGATAACCACCAGTGCGGCGGCGACCATGATCTTGTCGGCAACCGGGTCGAGGAAGGCGCCAAAGGCGGTGGACTGATTGAGCTTGCGAGCCAGATAGCCATCAAACCAGTCGGTGGCAGCGGCCAGAATAAAGATGAGGGCAGCCGCCAGATAGGACCATTGGTAAGGCAGATAGAACAGGATGACGAAGACGGGAATGAGCAAAATCCGGAAAAACGTCAACAGGTTAGGTATGTTTGTCATTATTTTTTCAGCCACTTCTTGTACGTCGCTACATAGTGCGCCAAAGCCGATTTGCGATGCAACCGCACTGGCGCCCGTCCTGGTCTTCTTAATCCATCAATCTTCTCAAGATGCAGGGCCATTATGGCATTTACGGCCCCCCCGCGTCACGGCTCTTGTGCATCAAGGAGTTAGCGATTTTTCCTGGCTGCTGGCTGCGCCTAAAACCTGTTCAGGCGCCGTGCAAGCCATCATGGATGGTCTGGGCCAGCTCCTGACTGATGCCGGGCACCTTGGCCAGCTCATCCACGCTCGCCTTTTTGACCTCCTGCAGGCCGCCCAAGTATTTGAGTAGCGCCTGACGCCGCTTTGGCCCCACCCCCGGAATATCCTCCAGACTGCTGCTGGTGCGGGCCTTGGCCCGTCTTGCCCGGTGGCCGGTAATGGCAAAACGGTGGGATTCATCGCGAATATGCTGAATAAGGTGCAAAGCGGGCATATCTGCCGGCAAATGCAGCTCTTCGTGGCTCTCCCCCATGACCAGGGTCTCCAGCCCCGCCTTGCGGGTAACCCCCTTGGCAATCCCCACCAGCAGCGGGTATTTACCACCAAGGAATTCCAGCTGACGCGCCAGGATCTCTTCGGCGCGGCGCAACTGGCCGAGGCCACCGTCGATAAACAGCACGTCCGGCACCTTGTCCGGCTCCTGCTGCTTGCCAAAGCGGCGCTCCAGCGCCTGCTCCATCGCCGCATAGTCATCACCACCGGTGATACCGTCGATATTGAAACGACGATATTCCGATGAGAGCGGCCCCTCCCGGTTGAACACCACGCAAGAGGCCACGGTGCGCTCCCCCATGGTGTGGGAGATATCGAAACACTCCATACGGGCGATGGGGCGCTCCAGCTCCAGCAGCTCTTCCAGCTGATCGTAACGAGCGGTCATGGTGCTCTTGTGAGCAAGCCGCGAGCGCAGCGCCGTCTCGGCGTTGATGGAGGCGAGCTTGATAAAGCGGGCCCGCTCGGCGCGGGTACGGCTCACCACCCGCACCTTGTAGCCCGCAGTCTGGCTCAGGGTCTCGGCGATGACGCTCTCGTCCTCCAGCGCCACATCGAGCAGCACCTCGCTCGGGATCTGCCGCCCCCCCTGCCCCGACAGATAGAACTGCAGCAGGAAGGATTGCACCACCTCCTCGAGCGGAGTGTCAGCCGGCACTTTCGGGAAATAGCTGCGCGAGCCCAGCACCTTGCCCTGACGAATAAAGAGCACGTGGATGCAGGCAGCGCCTTGCTCGAAGGCCACCCCCACCACGTCGAGCTCGTCCAGCACGTTGCCGCTCACCGACTGCTGTTCGGTGACCCGGCGCAGCGCCAGGATCTGATCCCGATAGCGGGCCGCCTCTTCAAAGCGCAGATCGCCACTGGCGGACTCCATCTTGCCCACCAGCTCGCCAATCACCTGCTGGTTCTTGCCCGCCAGAAACAGCTTGGCCAGCTCCACCTGCTGGGCATATTCGGCCTCGCTCACCAGCCCGGCTACGCAAGGGCCGGCGCAGCGCTTGAGCTGATAGAGCAGACAGGGACGGGTGCGGTTGGCATAGACCGCATCCTCGCACTGGCGCACCGGAAAGATCTTCTGCATCAGGTGCAGGCTCTCGCGCACCGCACCGCCAGAAGGATACGGGCCGAAGTACTCCCCTTTGATCTTGCGGGCACCGCGATGGACGCCGATGCGCGGATGCTGGTGCGCAGTGATGATGATCCAGGGGTAGGATTTGTCGTCCCGCAGCAGCACGTTGTAACGAGGCTGGTACTGCTTGATCAGGTTATGCTCGAGGATCAGCGCCTCGGTCTCGGTGTGTGTGACGGTGACCTGGATATCGGCGATCTGGCGCACCAGGGTGCGGGTCTTGATGCTATCGACGTTGGCCCGAAAATAGGAGGCGAGCCGCTTTTTCAGATCCTTGGCCTTGCCAACATAGATCACGGTACCACCGCTGTCATACATGCGGTAAACGCCGCTCTGATGGGTGACGGCGCTCAGAAACGCCTTGCTGTCGAAGAGAGGTTCGGGAGAGAGGGTCATCAGCTACTCGGCTTACACAAAGGCAAAAATTGACGGGCAGAGCATACTGCCCCCGCAGCCTGAAAAGCAAAGGGGCAGAAAAGCAAAAAGGCGGCACTCGCCGCCTTTGTGACCACACGCCACCCGATTAGAGGGTATCGGCATCCAGCATGCCATAGCGAATGGCCAGATGGGTCAGTTCCACATCACCGTTGATCCCCAGCTTGCTGAACAGACGATAGCGGTAGCTGTTAACCGTCTTCGGGCTCAGGTTGAGCTGCTCGGAGATATCGGTCACCTTCTGCCCCTTGGTGATCATCATCATGATCTGCAGCTCGCGCTCGGAGAGGGACTTGAAGGGGTTCTCGTCAGCGGAGGCAAACTGGCTGAGGGCCATCTGCTGTGCAATCTCCGGGGAGATGTAGCGCTGACCGGAGTGCACCAGCCGGATCGCCTGGATCATCTCGTCAGGGGCTGCTCCCTTGGTCAGGTAACCAGCGGCGCCCGCCTGCATCACCTTGGTGGGGAACGGATTTTCTGAATGAATGGTCAGCACTATGATGCGCACATCGGGGCGGATCCGCAGAATTTTACGGGTCGCTTCCAGACCACCAATACCCGGCATGTTCATGTCCATCAGGATCACGTCCGGATGGTGCTGGCGACAGAACGTAACTGCGGTCTCGCCGCTCTGTGCCTCGCCCACCACCTTGATCCCGCGTACATCTTCAAGAATGCGTCTTATCCCTGTACGCACCAGCTCATGATCATCGACCAGGAATACATTTATCACCCAAACACCCCGTTTTTATCTCGTTTTAGCCGCCCGGTTAGGGTTAACAGGGCGTCTTGCATCATAACCAAACTCGTCGCTTTGGCAAACCATGCGCGCCAAAAGTTTGAGAAAACCCATGTTTAGCGTTTAAAATCAAATAATTATATAAATTTTCAAAACAAAAAACGGTGCCTTGCGACACCGTTTTTCATGACTTTCGTGCAGTGGCCATCACTTGGCCAAAAATGCGCGCACCTTCTCCAGATCTGCCTGGGTATCTACTCCCACCGGCGGCGCTTCAAACGCCTGGGCGACGTGGATCTTCTCCCCATACCAGAGCACCCGCAGTTGCTCCAGCGCCTCGACCTGCTCCAGCACGCTGGGCGCCCAGTCCACATAACGCTGGATAAATCCGGCGCGATAGGCATAGATGCCGATATGGCGCTGGTAGTGGTCACCAATCTGCTCGTGACTGTTGGCAAAGCGATCCCGATCCCAGGGAATGCTGGCGCGGCTGAAGTAGAGGGCGTAGCCATCCTTGTCAGTCACCACCTTGACGGCATTGGAATTGAACGCCTCTTCGGCATCCTTGATCGGCACCGACAAGGTCGCCATCGGCGCCGTGGCGGCGGCCAGATTGTCCGCTACCTGACGAATGATGGTGGGCGGAATGAGCGGCTCATCCCCCTGCACGTTGACGATGATGGTATCGGCGGCAAAGCCGTAGTGACGGCACACCTCGGCCAGACGCTCGGTGCCGGACTGGTGATCCGGTGAGGTCATGCACACCTCGACGCCGGTGCTCTGCAGCGCCTGCTGCACCCGGGCATCGTCAGTGGCAACGATCACCCGATCGGCGCCCGACTGCAGAGCCTTCTCTACCACGTGCTGCACCATGGGCTTGCCATGGATATCCGCCAGCGGCTTGCCCGGCAGACGGGTTGACGCATAGCGGGCAGGAATGACGACGACGAAACTCATGACGGCAGCTCATCGCTATTGAGCGGACGGGCGCGGTTTTCCAGCAGCACCGGGATCCCCTCCTCCAGCGGATAGGCCAGCTTGTCAAAGCGGCAGACCAGCTCATGCACGGCCTTGTTGTAGTGCAGCTTACCCTTGCAGACCGGGCAGGCGATGATGTCGAGCAACTTGATGTCCAAAGCCAAAACGATACTCCTTCAACGATGTCGCGCTGGCGGCTTCATCACGCCAGCGATGGATGTCGAGCAACCAGATATTCCATACAAGACCGCTATTGGTCCACTTCTCCCCCATTCAGGCGAGAGAGATTAATTTTGTGCCTTGGTTACGCCTTGCGCCTTTCCACTCGTGTTCAGCTTGTGCAACAAGGTGTCGAGCAAGGATGCGGGCAACTCGGCACTGACCGGCAGATACCACCAGTTTTCGAGGGCAAACGAACGGCACTTGACCGCATCCTTCTCGGTCATCAGCAGCGGCTTGCTGGCAAAACGGCCTACCAGCTCATCCCGATCGAAGGGGTGATGATCGCCGTAGGCTGCCTGCTGATCCAGCTGATAGCCGAGCCCCTCAAGGGTGGCAAAGAAGCGGGGCGGATGACCGATCCCCGCCAGCGCATCGACTGGCCCCGACAAGGGGGCCGCCAGCGGCGCATCGTCGCGCACCCGACGCGGGGTGTCGGCAACCAGTTGCATGGGGTACTCCCCCTTGCCCGGCTCGCCGCCGTTGCAGATGATGGCGTCCACCCGCTTGAGACGAGTGACCGGCTCGCGCAGCGGCCCCATCGGCAGCAGGCAGGCGTTGCCGAAACGGCGGGCACCATCCACCACCACCAGTTCGATGTCGCGGGCCAGCGCATAGTGCTGCAGGCCATCGTCGGTGATGATGATATCCACCTCACCGCTTTGCTCCAGCAGTCGTACCGCATCGGCCCGTTTCGGGGCGACCACTACCGGACAGCCGCAGCGCCGGGCAATCAATACCGGCTCATCCCCCGCCTGCGCCGTGGTGCTGGCGGCATCGAGCCGATACGGGTAATGGGGCGCCTTGCCACCATAACCACGGCTCACCACCCCGGGACGATAGCCACGAGCTTGCAACTGCTCCACCAGCCAGACCACCACCGGCGTCTTGCCGTTGCCGCCCACCGAAATATTGCCCACCACGATCACCGGCAAGGAGGCGCGATACCCCTTGCGCCAGCCGTGGCGATAGGCGTAGCGGCGGGTGCCGCTGATGATGGAAAACAGCAGGGCAAAGGGGGCCAGCAACCAGCGCCAGCCACTCTTTGCATACCAGAGCCGTTCCAGCATCAGGCCTTGTTTCCCGCGTTACCAAACTGAATGGCACGCAGCTGGGCATAAGTGCCACGCTGCTCCATCAATGCTTCGTGGTTACCGCGCTCGACGATATGGCCTTCGTCGATCACCAGGATCTCGTCCGCCTTCTCGATAGTGGAGAGGCGGTGGGCGATCACCAGCGAGGTACGGGCCTTGCAAAGCTCGTCGATGGCCGCCTGAATGTGGCGCTCGGACTCGGTATCGAGGGCCGAGGTGGCCTCATCCAGCAGCAGAACCGGCGCATCGCGCAGCAGGGCGCGCGCAATGGCGACTCGCTGGCGCTGACCGCCGGAAAGAGAGGCACCATTCTCGCCAACCACGGTGTCGTACCCCAGCGGCATCTTGCTGACGAACTCGTCGGCATGGGCGATGCGAGCGGCCTGCACGATCTGGTCGCGGCTGTATTTGTCTTCTGCGGCGTAAGCGATGTTGTTGGCCACCGAGTCGTTGAACAGGTGGACATGCTGGGAGACCAGCGCGTACTGCTTGCGCAGCTCGCTCAACTTGTATTCGCGGATATTGACGCCGTCCAGCAGGATCTCGCCCTGGTCGATGTCGTAGAAGCGGGTCAACAGGCTGGCGATGGTACTCTTGCCGGAGCCGGAACGGCCCACCAGCGCCACCGATTTGCCCGCCTCGACCTTGAAGCTGACGTTGTGCAGCGCCGGAGTATCTTTGGTCGGATAGGTGAAGGTGACGTTGCGAAACTCAATCTCGCCGCGGGCACGCTCCAGAGTGAGAGTGCCGGTATCCTGTTCCGGCTCGCTGTCGAGCAGGCCAAACAAGCTGTGGCAGGCGGTGATGGCGCGCTGGAACTGGTTGTTGACGTCGGTCAGGCTTTTCAGCGGCTTGAGCAGCATCATCATGGAGGTGATCATGACGGTGAACGTACCGGCAGTCAGGGTTGATTTGACGCTGTCAATGGTCGCGACGTAGAGGAAGGCAGCCAGCGCGATGGAGGCAACCATCTGCACCACCGGGCTGCCGATGGCATCGGCGGCGACCATCTTCATGGTCTGCTGGCGCATGTTGTTGCTGACCTGGAAGAAGCGCTTCTCTTCCACCTTCTGGCCACCAAACATCAGCACCTCTTTGTGCCCTTTGAGCATCTGCTCGGTGGAGGTGGTGATATCCCCTACCGCCTGCTGGATGTGACGGCTGATCTGGCGGAAACGGCGGCTGATGAGGCCGATGATGATGCCCACCAGCGGGCCAACCACCAGGAAGATCACCGACAGTTGCCAGGAGTGCCAGAACATCAGACCGAGCAGCCCGACCACGGTCGCCCCTTCCCGCACCAGGGTCACTAGCGTGGTACTCGCCGCCGAGGAGACCTGACTGGCGTCATAAGTCACTTTGGAGAGCAGATGACCGGTGTTCTGACGGTCGAAGAAGCTCATCGGCATCGCCACCATGTGATTGAACACCTGCTGCTGCAGACGCATCACTACGTGGTTGCCGACCCAGGCCATGCAGTAGTTGGAGAGAAAGTTGGCAACACCGCGCAGGGCCACGATGCCGAGGACGAAGAAGGGCATCCATTTCAAGACGGTGCTGTCGTTGCCATTAATGCCCTGATCGATCAGCGGCTTGATGGAGTAGACAAAGGTGGTATCCACGGCGGCGTAGCCCAGCATCCCGATGATGCCACCGACCAGGCCCAGCTTGCGATCACGGACATAACCGAGCAGGCGTCGGAATACAGGCCAGCTCTCTTGTGAGGTTTCTTGTTGCATGAATAGCCGTTAGTAATGGAAATGACGGGCTATTCTAGCCAAAGCGCAGGATTACACCAAGCGTCGCCACCGATATAGAATCCATCCGCTGCGGAAATGACGGATTATTGCTCAAACCACACTCTCGGCCGCCACCACTCACCACCGCGCCGGTACCAGGGGCCCTGATTGCGCTCGGCAGTCACTCTCAATCCCGCTGCAGTGGGCTCGACCAGAATCGCCCCTTGCAGGCCGGTGATCCACTGGCGGGCATCCCGATAGCGGGCCACCACATCGGGACGGGGAAAGCCCCATTGATTCATAAAACCGGCACTGTGGATCACATCCTGCGCCGCTACCGCCGCGACAAACGGGGGCGTGGAGGAGGTGCGGCTGCCATGATGGGGGCTCACCAGCAATGTGCTGGCCAACCCCTCCCCCTCCAGCGCCACCAGCCGCTGCTCGGCCTGCCGCTCGATATCGGCACTGAGCAACACGCTGCGCTCGCCATCGCTGATGCGCACCACGCAACCATCGTTATTGTGCCCGCCGCCGGGGTGTTCGGGCCAGAGCACCGTAAACGCGAGCCCTTGCCAGTTCCACTGTTGCCCACGCTGGCAAAGGGTGGTTCCCTCGCTGAAGGGGTAGGAGGAGAGCTCGTGACGCACCGGCATGGCGCTGAGCAGTCGCTTGCGATTGCCGGCATGGTCACGATCCTTGTGGCTGATAATAAGGCGATCGATGATCCGGATCCCCAGATGGCTCAGCTGGGGCAGGATCACCGCGTCCGCCATGTTGTAGCCACCGGGATAACGATCGCCGGTGTCATAGAGGATGGCACGCTCCCCCTTGCTGATCAGTACCGCCAGCCCCTGCCCCACATCTAGCACCCGTAGTTGCCAGCGGGGCGGTGCAGGCCAGCACGCCAACACCAGCGCAAGGGCGCCCGGCAACCACAGCCAGCGTGCCGGGCGCCACTGCGAGGCGAACCAGAGCAGCAACAGCAGGGTGCAGAGCGGCAGCCACCAGCCGGGCAGTGGCCACCACATTTGCAGTTGTTCGGAAAGCCAATTCAGGATAGTCAGCACCCAACCGAGCACCAGATCCGCCAGCCAGAACAGACCATAGGCGAGCGAGGTGGAGAGCGGCGCCAGCAGCACACCGATCAGCGCCAGCGGAATAATGGCGATACAAAAGAGCGGCACCGCCAGCAAGTTGATCACCATGGCAAGGGGCGCTATCCCCTCGAACAAGGCGAGCTGCAGCGGCAGCAGACCGAGCAGCAACCAAAGCTGGATCTGCCACAGCCCCGGCTTGTCGTGGACATACCCCACCAGCAGCAGGATGGCCACCGCCAGAAACGAGAGCCAGAAACCGGCCGAATAGAGGGCGAAGGGATCCCAGAGGGTCAGTACCACAAAGGCCCACAGCCAGATACGCCAGGCAGGCCACTCCCGTCGGCTCCAGCGCAGCACACTCCACACCAGCACCATGATCAGGGCCCGCTCGGTGGCCACCGCAAACCCCGCCAATGCGCTGTAGACGGCGGCAAACAGCAGAGAGGTGATGATGGCGCCGCGCAGACCAAACAGCCTGCCCAACCACCACCCGAGCACCGCCACCAGCGCGATGTGCTGCCCTGAAATAGCGATGATATGAGTCAGGCCGCTGCCACGAAACAGCTCCCACTGGGCATCCGTGATGCCGCTCTGCTCGCCAAAGGTGAGGGCTGCCAGCAAGGGAGCATGGTCAAGCGGGCGCCAACTCTCGGTCGCCGCCCCCAACCAGCGTTCGCGCCAGCCCGGTGGGGCCTGTTGAATATCTATCACCCGACGCAGATTGCCAGTGGCGGTGATCCCCTTGCCCAGCAGCAGACGCCGCCCATCCAGCCCCGCCTCGTTGGCCAGACCGTGAGCCGGTTTCAACGAGGTCACCAGCGCGATCCGGCTGCCCACTGTCATGGCGGGCAATGCCTGATAGGCATTGACCCGGATCAGGGGCTCAGGTGTCACCGGTTGCTCGTCGAGGGTGCTCACCCGCAGCAGCAGCCGGACAAATTTATCCCCCTCGGGCTCTGCACTTTGCAGCTGTGCGGTTATCATGTGGCTCGTCTGATCGCCCAACCGCTCCAGCCAGGCCAGCCGATAGGCAAGATTGGCCTGCATCCAGAGGATGCCGAGCAGGAGAAACAGCCACCGCCAGACACGGCAATATGCAAGGGGGATCAGCAGGGACAGCAACAGGCCCCCCCATGCGAGTGAAGGTAACCATGGCCAGAGCAGTGAGGAGCTTGCCCCCAGGGCAAACGACAACAGACGCAGATCCATGGAGCAAGTATTTAGCAAGGTTTCAATATGCCCAAACGACTCATAAAACGCTGGATGCCCGATCAGCAAACCCTGAAAGAACACAAGCACTTGCGGCTATTCGGCAAACTGCTGCTCGATGCCAACCTCTGGCACCTCAATCGCCGCTCGGCCGCGGGTGCATTTGCGGTGGGCCTGTTCATGGCCTGGGTGCCGCTCCCTTGCCAGATGCTGCTGGCCGCCGGTGGCGCCATCCTGTGCCGGGTCAATCTGCCGCTCTCGGTGGCGCTGGTCTGGCTCTCCAATCCCTTTACCATGCCGCCCCTGCTCTATGGCGCCTATCTGGTGGGTTGCCAGCTGCTGGGACATTCGGCGCAGCAGATTGAGATTGAGTTCACCTGGGAGTGGCTGGTCTCGGTACTGGGAACAGTGGCACCACCGCTGTTGCTGGGCTCGCTGATCCTGGCCCTGCTCAGTTCCCTTGTCGGCTACACCCTGATCCGCACCTTCTGGCGGATCAGCACGGTGCGCCAGTGGCAAAAACGCAAGATGGCCCGCGCATGCTGAGTCGCTGGTTCGCCCGCTTCAAGCTCGATCCCGACACCCTGCGCCAGCAGAAGTGGTTTGCCCTGTTTGGTGAGCGACTGCTTGCCCCGGCCCTCTGGCAAGGGGGCACCCGCGCCCTGAGCGGCGCGGTAGCGGCCGGGATCTTCGCCTGCTGGTTCCCCATCCCGATGCATTCGCTCATCGCAGTCGGTCTGGCGCTGGCATTCAGCCTCAACCTGCCGCTGGCACTGCTGGCGGTCTGGTTCAACAACCCGCTCACCCTGCCGTTCATGTATCTCTACGCCTATCGCACCGGCTGTCTGGTGTTGCACCAGACGCCGGAGCCTTTCCACCTTACCTGGACCCTCCACTGGCTGGAGCAGGAAGCGGCGACCCTGGTGCCCCCATTCCTGCTCGGCAGCCTGCTGCTGGCTGTGCTCACTGCCCTGAGCGGTGGCGCCCTGACCGCGCTGCTGCTGCAACTGCGCAAACGGTGGCAAGGTGCCCGCCACCAGTGAGTCGCCCTTCCCCTTGTTTGGCGATCAGCCGTTGGCGATCAAAAAAGCCCGTCACCAAGGTGACGGGCTTTTTCATGGCATAGTGCCAGAGCGCAAGGCGATGCGGTTACAGCACCTTGGCGATGGCCTCGCACAGGGGATCGATATTGGCGCGGGTGATCCCGGCCACGCTGATCCGGCCGGAGCCGACGATATAGATAGCAAACTCGCTCTTGAGGCGCTCAACCTGATCCTTGGAGAGACCGGAGAAGGAGAACATGCCGTTCTGCTCGCGGATAAAGCTGAAATCCTGGCTCACGCCGAGGGCAGCCAGCTTCTCGACCAGCAGCTCGCGCATCTCGCGAATACGCACCCGCATGGCGGCCACTTCTTCGACCCACTCGGCATAGAGAGCCGGATCGCTCACCACGGCGGTGACCACAGCGGCGCCGTGTGACGGCGGGTTGGAGTAGTTGGCACGGATCACGGTCTTGACCTGGGTGAAGGCCACATCGGCGATCTCTTTGGTCGCACTGACCAGAGTGAAGGCACCGACCCGCTCGTTGTAAAGGCCGAAGTTCTTGGAGAAGGAGCTCGCCACCAGCAGCTCGTCATGGCACTCGGCGAAGATACGCAGGCCTTCGGCATCCTCTTCGATCCCACGGGCAAACCCCTGATAGGCGAAGTCAAACAGCGGCAACCAGCCCGCGGCAGCACTCTGCTTGGCCAGGGCGCGCCACTGTTCGGCTGTGGGATCGATACCGGTCGGGTTGTGGCAGCAGCCGTGCAGCAGCACCAGTTCACCCGGCTGAACCTCGGCCAGCGAGGCCTGCATGGCGGCAAAGTCGAGCCCCTTGGTGGCCGCGTCGTAGTACTTGTACCACTTGACGGTCAGGCCCGCGGCCTGGAATACGCTGACGTGGTTGGCCCAGGTGGGATCGGAGATCCAGATGGTCTTGGCCAGACCGTTGCGCACCACGAATTCGGCCGCGATACGCAGGGCACCGGTACCGCCCGGCGCTTGCGCGGTCTTGGCGCGGCCACTGGCAACCAGCGCAGAATGTTGCCCGAACAGCAGTTGCTGCACGATGCGGCCATATTCGATATTGCCTTCAATACCGAGGTAGTTCTTGGTCTTCTCGTCGGTCAGCAGCTTCTGCTCGGCTTTCTTGACGCAATGAAGAATGGGGGTGGCACCGGACTCATCCTTGTAGATCCCTACGCCCAGATTGATCTTGTGGCTGCGAGAGTCAGCGCGGAAGGCTTCGGTCAGGCCCAGGATCGGATCCGCTGGGGCGGCAACAACCTTTTCAAACATGGTATTCCCTGTATTCCGTTGAGTTCGTTGGGTGGCAAAGCGGCTTGATAAACAAAAGCGCTCATCTGGCGAGCGCTTCGTCAACTCTTTATATCACCGCGTTCAATGGGGGAAAACCGCTTTTTGGCTCGCTTTCAGGCCAATTTCAACCAACGGCATGCCACGCTGGCGCCAGCGCGCACACCTCGGCCGACAAGCCACCATTGGACTCAACCAAACCGCTACAAACTGCTAACAATGGCTTGGGGATCCGGCTCGGCTCCCAGGGCCGAGCCTCAGTCAAAGGTTGGGCATACGCGCAGAGGATGGGCGCCAGATCCCGGGGCAACCACCAGCTGGCTGGGCGACCCAGCCGCTGGGCCAGCGCCTGCAGCCGATCCACCCCGCCAGGGTCGAGGGCGGTAAGATGACTCCACAGCACATTGGGGGGCAAGGCGGCCACCACCTGCTGCAAGGCAAGGGGAGCCGATGGGGGCGCCCATACCAGCAAGGTGCCGGGTTCAAGAGGCAGCTCAGCAAAGGCGCCGACGCTGTCTGTGGTGATCACCCGCTCGATATTCCCCTCCCCCCACAGGATCTTGCCAAGACCCGCCAGGGTGCGCTCGGGCAAGGCCACCTCCCCCAGCGCCTGCAACCAGGGGGCAGCATCGATCAGGGTGCCGCCGCTGAAAAAGAGGCTGAACGGCTGGGCGGCGCGCAAGCGCAACAGCTGATCGGCGCAGAGCCGGATCCCCTTGTCCTCAAAATCGATCTGCTCGTTGGGGGTGAAGTTCACCTCTGACTTGCGATAGAGCGCCGCCAGCACCCGCTCGTTGACCTGCTCACCCAATTGCCAGCCCTGAGCATGCAACCACTCCTCAGGCTCGGGGGGGGCAGTGGCGATCTCCGCCAGCATCAGCTCGCGGGTGAGATAGCGCCGTCCGGCCGGGGTGAGCTCATAGCTGTGGCTGCCATGGGCGAGCAGCAACTGGTTATCCTTGAGCAGGCCCACCAGCGGTTGCCACTGGCGGCCACGGATCACCACAGGTGAGTGGCTCAGCAACTGCTGCGCCAGCGCCCGCCATTCGGGGTGACTAAAGTCGATCAATTACAATCCATCCCTGTCAGTGCTCAATCGGATAAACAGCCTGAAAAGGTACCGTTACCGGCCGATGACGCCAAGCCTCCCGCGCCAATTACGTGACCTTGCTCCCTGCAATTTTCCCCAAACAGAAGAGCCCACCGTGGGGTGGGCTCTTCCTTGGATAACACTCGATGCTTATTCGACGTTGAGGCGCAGCTCGGCGTCGTGCCAACCCAGTGGCAGGGTCAGCAGCTGATCGATCAGCTCCCGGCGATCGGATTTCTCCAGATAGGCGAGATAGAGCGGACGGCTCAGCGGCTGGCCCCCCTCCACCAGATGGAGCGCCCCTTTCTCGAGGAAGGGGCTGACCATCCGCCGTGGCAGGTAGGCTGCACCACCGTTGGCCAACACGAATTGCAACGCCATGCTGGCGGAGCTGGAGTGCAGCACTGGAGTCTTTTGCAGGCTCTGCAAGCGGCTGGGTTGCGGCTCGAAGCTGGTGCCCCAATCGAGGTGGATGTGCGGCATCTGCATCAGGTTGTCGGCATTGGCGGCCGGATCCCGGCTCACCAGCTCGAACACCAGCTCACCGATGGGATGCAGGGCGATCTCGTCGATCTTGGTGGGCTCGGAGAGCAGGGCCAGATCGAGGGAGCGCTCCAGCAACTGGCGGCAGAGGTGTTCGCGGGAAGCCGTTTCCAGCCGTACCGCCAAGCCGGGCGCCAGCGCATAGATGTGATTGAGCCAGTCGTTGAAATCGAGCTCCCAAAACACCGCGGGCGCACCGATGGCCAACTGCTGGCTGAATCCCGGCGAGAGCGCCACATCCTGCTTGGCACGACCGAGGGTGTGCAAGATAGCGTCTGCGTAGGGCAGCAGACGCTCACCGGAGGCGGTCAGGCGGATATTGTTGCGATGACGGGCAAACAGACTGACACCCAGTTGCTGCTCTAGCTGGCGGATCCGGAAACTCACCGCCGACTGGGTCAGGTAGAGATTTTCAGCAGCCCGGCCAAAGTGCCGGGTCTTGCTGACCTCGATAAAGGTCCGAAGCAGCTCGGTATCCATTAATCGATGGACTCGTCACTGCCACCACCGCTGCCACCACCGACATCAAAGCTGGCGCCACCGCTGCTCTCTTCGCTGGCACCGCCAACGACGGTGCAGAGGCGATGAACGCGCTTGGGACCGATCACCTTGAGATATTTGAACCACACCTTGGCATGGGGGTTGGCACCGGCCGCGCCGGATTTGACCTGCTCGACGAAGGCGGACTCGACATCGTCACGGGGAGTCAGATTGCCCTGATAGAGAGCCAGCATGGCGGTACCATACTTTTCCAGACTGTCCGCTTCGGCCACAGTGAATTCACCACTGCGACGCAGGCCACGGGGAAAATGTTTGAAGTCGTTGAAACGCTTGTCTGATTCGAAGCTCATAGTGCTCTTTTTCTGGTTAGTTTGACCTTTGCGGGCAAGTATCATCAGGCCATCGCCGAGTGCAAAATCAATTTTCTCACTATATTAATAAATATCTTTTATCGAAGTCACTTTGCCCCATAGCTGGCGCCGATTTTGTGGCAGAGCACACAAAAATCGTTGATAAATAATAAACTTATGTAAACGTACAGCCCGATTTCACGTCATTTCCCGGGCAATTCAGGTAAAAATAAAGCGCCGAACGGCGCTTTATTTGTCACATCAGATGAACCAGCTGAACCCTGGGTTCAAACATGCTTACTCAATCATGGCCGGTTGGGCCAGGTTGTCGGCACGCCACAGGCGGTAGCGCACTTCATACTCCTGCGGCACGTAGATCACGAACGGCAGCTTGGAGTTGTAGTTCACGAAGAAGCCCTGACCGTAGATCTGGACGAAGGTCTCTTTCTGCTGGGCATCCGGGCAAGCCATCAGGGTGGTGATGGGGTCAGAGACCTTGCCCAGTTGCAGATAGTTGTAGCCCCAGCCTTTGACGCTGTGCTGTTCCAGGTTGCCGGCAAAACGCGGTACGTTGCAGTCAACCATCATCTTTTTACCGACCTGCAGCTCGACCATCATGTCGGATTCTTTCTCGACTTCTGGCAGGCGGATCACCACACGTTCCTGATTCACGTCAGCGGCTGGGAACATGCTGATATCAAATTTTTTCGGCTCGGCGGCGAAGGCATGGCCACCCAACAACAAGGCGCCCAGCAGGCTAAAACGCAATACGGCTTTCATCTGTACCTCATGGGGTTGGTTCAACGCCGCTAGACTAACCGCTCCGCCGATTTCATGCCAGCGATCTGCTACGTAAAAAGTGCGTAAAATGATGCAGATCCGGCACACCATGACGTGATCTGGCTATTTTCTGACAGGGCGCACACTCCCGTTGCGGGAACCTCCAACAAAAAGCGAGGCCAACTGGCCTCGTGTTACACTCAAATGACACCAATTCGCTATTTAGCCGCCCCTTCGTGGGCCTTGATCACGGCCACCGCCTTGTCGGGGAAGTCGCTGAACACCCCGTCCACATCGGCCTGATAGAGGAAGATGTTGAGCAGATCGGTGAAGTCCTTGGCATAGGCAGGGATCTGCCCCTCATCCTGACGGAAGGTATAAGGATGCACCTTGAGACCCGCCGCGTGGGCCTCTTTCACCATGCCGGTGAAGACCGGCTTGCCCAGGGTGCCCGGCTCGGTGACGATCATCGGTTTCCACGGGCCAATCCCTTCGGCATAGCTGGCGATGGTTTTCATCGCCCCCGGCTGGTACATCCAGTCATAGTTGTAGGGGGTCGCCTTGCCCTTGGCGTCGTAGACCATGGTCTCGTTCCAGTCGGTCTCGGCCATCAACTGCACCAGTTTCAGATCCATCCCTAAGGCAGGCATCAGCTCGCTGTTGATCCGCTTGAGTTCATCGGCATCGAAGCACTGCAGATAGACCTTGTCGTTCTTCCCTGTGTAGCCGTACTCCTTGAGCACCTTCAGCACTGCTTTGGAGATATCCTTGCCTTCGTGACGGAACAGCCAGGGCGCCTTGATCTCCGGGTAGATGCCGATGTTTTTGCCGGTGCTCTTGTTGAGCCCCTGGATCATCTCGATCTCCTCCTGGAAGGTGTGGATCTTGAAGTTCGACTTCCACAGCGGGAAGCGGGCCGGATAGACCGGCAGCTGCTTGCCATCCACCAGCTGGAACGGCTCGGTCATGCGCAGGGAGCGCACTTCATCCAGCGTGAAATCCACCACATAGTAACGGCCGTCCGGGCGGGCGCGACCGGGGAAACGCTCGGCCACATCGGTGATGCCATCGAGGAAGTGATCGTGCATCACCACCAGCTGGTCATCCTTGGTCATCACCAGATCCTGCTCCAGATAATCAGCCCCCATGCCATAGGCCAGCGCCTTGGACTCCAGGGTATGCTCGGGCAGGTAGCCGGAGGCGCCACGGTGGGCAATCACCACCTTGCCTTCATCGGCAGCAAACACGGGTAATGAGAGGGATGCCCCAAGGCTCAGGGCGATGAGGGAAACGGCGAGTTTTTTCATAGGTGAGGCTCTTTATTATTGTGTGTAGGTAATTGTTCTATCAGAGATTTGTTGCATATTTACGGTAGAACGCGGTGGGCAGCAGCGCACTGCCCACCGTCACACATCAGCTCGCCTTGCGCAGAGCGTGATGATATTGGTCGAGCCAGATGTGCAGCATCTGCTGCTCTGACTCGTTCAGGCGCAGCCCCAGCTTGCTGCGGCGCCAGAGGATATCGTCCAGTGAACAGGCCCACTCCCGCTCGATGAGATAGCGCACTTCCGACTCGTAGAGACCGCCACCGAAGTGAATGCCACGATCCTCTTTCAACCAGAGGCGGGCATGGGCGCCATAGGCCTCGGCAATGCGCAGTGCGCTGCGATCGTCGAGCCAGTCAAACTCCAGCGCAAAGGCGCGGGCCAGCTCGCGCACCGAGCAGTCAAACTCGCCACCGGGCAGCCGGCTGGTCGCAGTCCAGTCATCCCCCATCTGGCTGAACCAGGGTTTGAGCTTGTTGCAGGCGGCCTGCGCCAGCTTGCGATAGGTGGTGAGCTTGCCGCCAAATACCGAGAGCAGCGGCGCACCGTCCGATTCACCAGAAAGCTCGAGGGTATAGTCACGGGTCACCGCCTGCGGTGAATCTGACTCGTCATCACAGAGCGGACGCACCCCGGCATAGGTCCAGATCACATCTTTCGGGGCGATCTGACGGGTGAAGTGGGCATTGACCACCTTGCACAGGTAGGTGATCTCGGCCTCGCTGATCTTCGCTTCCCGCGGGCTGCCGTGGTGCTCCACATCGGTGGTACCGATCAGCGAATAGTCCTGCTGATAAGGGATGACGAAGACGATGCGGTTGTCCTCGTTTTGCAGGATATAGGCCTCTTCGCGCTCATGGATGCGCGGCACTATCATGTGGCTGCCTTTAATAAGGCGAATGCCACGGGGGGATTTCTCGTTCAGGCTCTCGTCATAGAAGGTCTTGACCCAAGGGCCCGCCGCATTGACCAGACCACGGCAGGTGACGGTGAACTGCTCGCCCCCTTCCCGCTCCAGCGTCAGCGTCCAGTGTTTGGATCCGCGCACCGCCTTGATGCAGCGGGTGCGGGTCTGCACATCGGCGCCCTTGTCACGGGCCATCATGGCGTTGAGTACCACCAGCCGGGCGTCGTCAACCCAGGCATCGGAATATTCAAACCCCTTGTTGATCCCTGCGGTCAAACCATCTTGCGGCAGGAAGCGCACGCCGCAGCTCCCCTTGAGCTTGTCGCGCTTGGCCAGATTGTCATACAGGAACAGGCCGGCACGGATCATCCAGGCCGGACGCAGGTGCGGACGGTGCGGCAGGCGAAAACGCATCGGACGGGCGATGTGAGGCGCCATACCGAGTAGCACCTCCCGCTCCGCCAGCGCCTCTTTCACCAACCGGAATTCGTAATGTTCGAGATAGCGCAAACCGCCGTGGATCAGCTTGCTGGAGTTGGAGGAGGTGGCAGAGGCGAGATCTTGCGCCTCAAACAGGGCAACTTTCAGACCCCGTCCTGCCGCATCGGCTGCGATGCCGACCCCGTTGATGCCGCCACCGACGACGACCAGATCATAATGTTCGCTCATGTTCACCTACTTTCATTTTTATGATTGCTATAACAGCAATGTTTGATTTCGCTCATTTTAGAACATGAAAATACAACAAACGAACATTTTATGGCGAAAGTGTGATCGCCACAGCCCGCCAGAGGTGGCAAAAGTGGTACAGCAGGTGAGCGACAGGGACCAAGCTAAAACTGGCGAGTAAACAGCCAAAATAGCCAGGTTAGAGAGTGGTTTTGGCAATACCCATAAAGGGGTGAAATGAACGCGAAAATGGGAGCAGGAACAGAAAGGAGGCCGCCCGAATGGGCGACCGGCACAGCCTTGGCCTCTTCAGCCGTCAGCAGATGTGGCAGGCGATCTGGTGTTGCGCCATCAATCGCGTCAGCTTTTCCGGTGGCTCCTGATCGGTAAAGAGGGCGTGGATCTGGTTGAGATTGCCCAGATTGACCATGGCATTGCGACCGAACTTGGTGTGGTCGGCGGCCAGGAACACCTGACGGGAGTGGGCGATGATGGCCTGGGCGATCTTCACCTCGTGATAGTCGAAATCGAGCAGGGAGCCGTCGTTGTCGATCCCCGAAATCCCGATGACGCCATAGTCCATGCGAAACTGACCGATAAAGTCGCGGGTCGCCTCCCCCACGATACCGCCATCGCGGTTGCGGATTTCGCCACCGGCGATGATGACGGTGAAGTCATCCTTGGCCGTCAGAATGCTGGCCACGTTGAGGTTGTTGGTGACGATGCGCAGCTCGCGGTGATCGAGCAGGGCGCGGGCGATCGCCTCGGTAGTAGTACCTATGTCGATAAAAAGCGATGAACCGTCTGGAATATTGGCCGCTACCTCGCGGGCGATGCGCTCTTTCTCCTTGAGTTGCATCACTTTACGGGCGCTGTAGGCGGTATTGACGGTACTCGAATGCAGGGAGGCACCGCCATGATGGCGCCGGATCTTGTTCTGTTCGGCGAGATCGTTCAGATCCCGGCGAATGGTCTGGGGGCTGACGTCAAAGTGGGTCACCAGATCGTCGGTCGAGACAAATCCCTGCCGCGTCAGGACGTCCAGGATCTCCAGATGTCGTTGGGTTTGCTTCACGCTTGCACTCCGATGATGAAACGAAAAAAGGCCCCGGCAGATGCGGGGCCTTTTGGCAGTTTACCTGATCCCCTTTGGGATCAATAAGCTGACGATCACGTTTTATGCCTTATTGGCAGCCGCTTTCTTGGCCGCAACGGCAATGTTCTCGTGTTTGAGGGTCATCGCCAGCAGGATGATGGAGAGCACGCACGATACGGTCAGCACCAGGAAGCCGCCATCCCAACCGAAGTGGTCAACGGTATAACCCAGCATGGCGTTGGCTGCCACAGCGCCGCCCAGATAACCGAACAGACCGGTGAAACCTGCCGCAGTACCGGCTGCTTTCTTCGGTGCCAGCTCAAGGGCATAGAGGCCGATCAGCATGACAGGGCCGTAGATCAGGAAGCCGATAGCCACCAGTGCCATCATGTCGACGGTCGGGTTGCCGGCCGGGTTGAACCAGTAGACCAGCACAGCCACGGTTACCAGCACCATGAACAGGATACCGGCTGGCGCACGGCGGCCCTGGAACATCTTGTCAGAGATCCAGCCACACAGCAGGGTGCCCGGAATACCGGCCCACTCGTAGAGGAAGTAAGCCCAGGAGGAGTTGTCGACGGTAAAGTGCTTGGCCTCTTTCAGGTAGGTCGGCGCCCAGTCCAGCACACCGTAACGAATGAGGTAAACGAAAGCGTTGGCAATCGCGATGTACCACAGCAGTTTGTTGTGCAGCACGTATTTGACGAAGATCTCCTTGGCGGAAAACTCCTGCTCATGGCTCGCGTTGTAATCCTTCGGATAATCGTCCTTGTACTCTTCGATAGGAGGCAGACCGACCGATTGCGGGGTATCACGCATCACGAAGAAGGCGATCACCGCGATGGCTGCTGCCGCCGCCGCAGGTACATAGAAGGCGCTGCGCCAGTCGTTGAACCAGCCCATCCCGAGGATAAACAGCGGGCCAATCATGCCGCCGCCCACGTTGTGCGCCACGTTCCAGACCGCAACCACTTCGCCGCGCTCTTTCTGTGACCACCAGTGCACCATGGTGCGACCACAGGGCGGCCAGCCCATGCCCTGTGCCCAGCCGTTCAGGAACAAGAGCACGAACATGATGGCGATGCTGGAGGTGGCCCAGTGCATGGTACCCATCATGAACATGATACCGGCCGAGAGCAGCAGACCGGCGGAGAGGAAGTAACGGGCGTTGGAACGGTCAGAGACGTTCCCCATCAGGAACTTGGACAAGCCGTAAGCGATGGACACCCCGGAGAGGGCCAGACCCAGATCGCCACGAGAGAAGCCCTGCTCGACCAGATAGGGCATCGCCAGACTGAAGTTTTTCCGTACCAGGTAGTAGCCGGCATAACCGAAGAAGATCCCGAAGAACACCTGCCAACGCATGCGTTTGTAGAAGGGGTCGACCTTGTCAGCCGGGAGCCTGTCGATGTAACTGTTCACCCAGATGGCATTGACAGGAAAAAGTGAGACGATCATCCCTTGATCCACTGTTGCCCCTTGCCTG
>NZ_JAPCJA010000058.1:0-26749 GCF_027707745.1 Aeromonas sp. QDB23 | reverse complement strand
AGTACTGAACATAGCTCCAAGACTACCTCTTAAGTTAAGAGGGGCGAAGTGTCTGGATCTTCAAGGGGCCAATCTAGTCTGGCTCATGGTGTGCCAATCCTCGGCATTGGTGAGGGAGATCAGTTGCCACTGCACGCCAGACCAGCACAGATGCAGCGTCACGGTGCGGGCATGGGGGTTATCAGGAGTGAGGTGTAGTAACCAGCACTGGCCACTGTGGCTCGGTTGTATCTTGGCCTTGCCTGCGACCAGCCCCAGCCACAGGCGCGAGGTGTGGGAGAGCGGCAGTTCGTTAGTCATCACACACCTCCTACTCCCCGCTGACCGTGACAGTGAAATATCCTAACTGGGCGTAGCTAATGAAATTGCGCTGCCATAGGGCGAACAGCTCCCGCGCTTCCTCGTCGGGCAGTGGTCCCCAGCCCAGCAGATAGTGCTCGTCACAGGAGAGGTTGAAGTCGAGCTCCTTGCAGAGCTCGGCATCCTGGCCTAGCCCCTGGTAACTGAAGTCGGTGATGTAATCGAAGACCCAGCCGTGCAATCCCCGAATAAGCCGCAGTTCTACCGGATGGACGCCACCCGTTTCAGCGCTGTAGCCGGGGCTGCGAAAGTTGAAGGTCAGGGTCGAGAGGTCGGTGAGGTCGAGCTGTTGTGCCCGCACGACGCTGCGCAGCAAGTCAGGTAATTCGGGTGAAATCGGCAGGGCCATCCCTGCCAACTGAAATGGCATGGTCATCATGGTGTGTCCTTTCGTATCGAATGTGAGACGCGTTAATCCCTGAACCAGCGCCAGGCGCGGTAGAGGCTGTAGGTGGCGGCCAAGGGCGCCGCCAGCGAGGTGACCGAGCTCCCCAGCAACGCCCCGACTGCCGCGGTCACCACGGTCGTTGCTGACGGGTTCAGTACCGTGCTGGTGGCCCTGCCTGGCAGGGCTGCTAGGGTCGGCTGATGTGCCACGCTGCGAAGTGCCTGATGTGCGATACACCCCGTGGCAATCAGCTGATTAATCTGCTTGCTGTAGTGAAAGCCCTCGATGCACCAGAGCACGAAGTGCTCGCAGTTGTTAAAGAGCGTGCTGTAGTGCGCCTCCCCAAGACGGGAGTAAGCGCGGTCGATACTCTCCTCCCGATTGAAAGCTCGTGCGCTATGGTGCTGGATGCGATAGCCCCTCCCTTGGCTAAACTCGGCAAGCGTGGTGATAGCTATCTGACCGGACTGTGTTCCGGCACTGACCCCCTGGTAGTGGATGACCAGATGGTCCCCCAGATAGAGACCGTGGTGCTGGTAACCGGTGCGGGGGGAAACGAGGTGGTCCCCTGATTGTGGTAATGGCATGAACCGTTCCTTAAATAACATGCGGCATAAAACAGAGGGCACCCGAAGGTGCCCTGAAGGTGGTGAATGTGTGGTGGCTGGTGGTCAGGACTGCTTGCGCAGCGTCAAGCTGTTGGTATCCCATACCCAGCGCTGACGAGGATTGCCGGGCAGGTCGAGGATGAAACCGTTGGGTTCGGGGGTCAGCTTGCCTTCATCGCTGCAGGTACCAAAGGGTTGTGAAAGCATGGTCAGCGCCCCCGTCTGGGCGACAGCCAACTGGTAGAGCACCGGGCATGCCACACCGCCACTGTGCAGCTCAAACAAGACCGCCTGCCCGTTGGCCAGCGGCAATCGGTGCGTGAGCGTGATGGCGTCATATTCATCGGTGCGCAGCAGCACCTCATCCCCATACCGGAGCTCGATGTTGTCATCACCATTTTTCACGATGGTAAATGATGTGGTACTTGATGCAGCTGACGCAGGTGCAAAGGAGGGCTCGAAGTAACGACTGCCATCTGAATAGGTGAGCATAAAACCGTTCAGGGCAACCGGCTGGCTGACCCTGGGTATGAGCCTTGGCTCATCTTCATCCAGCGGCATCAGCATGATGCGTTCCCCTTTCGAGGTCTCTATCCAAAACTGCATGCTGGCGAAATTGAGGGTGCCTTCAACGTTGGCCGGTACCCGTTTAGTGACCGTTGGCACCGTGAATTCAGGCGCAGCCCAGGCCGGTAAGGCAAGCAACATTAACCATGTGCACCACAGTGCCAGTTTGATCTTTTCTGTCATGTCACTCTCCAGACGACTTATTCAATGGTGTAAGAGGCATCGCCCAGATTGGTGAAGAGGGTGACCTCCCTCAATCGGCACGGCTCGGTCATGACCAGCCGCCAGCTTTCGGTGTAATTGAGCTTGAGTGGGAAATAGGTTCCTCCCACCGACCCCATCAAGTCACTGCGCAGCATCACCCGGCATTTACTCTTGCCGCCATTGATCAGCACTTTTTGAATGGTGACTTGATCGTTGAGCGAGGTGACGACTATCTGAGGCCGCCCAATAGCGGTGTACTCCACTTCCAGAGTGAATTCTGGGCCATCGGCAGACTCTGCATTGCAGGCACTCAGTGATAGGCCACAGGCCAGCAGCAAGGGATAAAGCAGTGTGCGATTCATGATCTCTCCTTAATAAAAATGGCAAAGGGATGCCTGACCGACGAGGCGAGCCTGTCGGGCTAACGGGTGTAAACGTAATGGGTTAATGGTGGTGCAGGCTGATAGCCAAATGCCACCAAGGGGATGGGTTGAGGTTAGGTCGTGTCGAACTCCTTTCGATGTTGGGGTGACTATTTCAATGAATTAGATCTAATGGGGTGATCCTCATCGCAAAGGGTCCTTAATGTCAATAAAAGTCCATAGTCAACTATAAGGGTTGACTGGAGGACTTATGGAAAACATCAACTCTGAAGCGCTGGCCAAGAGCGTGGGCAAAGCGATTGGACGCCAACGCCAGCAGGCGGGGCTGACTCAGGAGCAAGTGGCTGAGCACTTAAAGATAGGGATGGAAGCCGTCTCCCGAATGGAGCGAGGTCTCGTGGTGCCGACCGTCGTGCGGCTCGCAGAGTTGGCTCAGCTGTTTGGCTGTGAGCTTGCAGACTTCCTGCGTGAGACCAGCAACCGCCCCACCGAACAAGGCATTGTGCTCAGCCAGCAGTTGGCCAAGCTCAAGGCTGCCGATAGAGAACTGGTGCTGGAGGTGGTAGATAAGCTGGTGGCCCGACTGGCGCCTTAATGGCTCACAGTGCGCATCTGTGACTGGCTGACACCCGATGCCAGGGTCAATAACCTGGGAGGCCGCAATGGCGCTCCCAAGCAGCTTCACAGCGATATGTGTTTACTCTCCCTTGATAATATCTATCTGAGTTCCTTTTCAATCAGACCGACAGAGCAAACCGAGGTCTGCCAAGGCGAGGTTGGGACGATGGTGTCTCCATACGCCCGAAGGTACGACGACCGGCTGGTAATATCGCCAATATTTGCGTATCCAGCTTGGTCAGATAACTCAGCGCATTAATCAGGTTTATGCGCTTGGTTGTATCGCTGTAGTGCACCATCCCCACCCCATCAGTTCCCCGTCGTTGATATTCTTCCCGCCTGATTTGGCAGTTGAAATAGCTCCCGTTATTGTCGGACATATCTTCCCATACCTCTCCCAGCGCAATACCCAGCGAGATATCTTGTTGGTGTACAGCACCATTAAAAATGAACGTAATGTGGGTATGGAAACGTCTATCAACACCGAACTCCAGTTTCCAGATATAGCCTACCAACGCAGGATATTTGTTCTGTACTCGACGAAGGTAACTATTCCGGTCATTCGTCACGAGGTCTAACGTTAACTGGTCGTAATAGGCTTCGCGATATCCGATATCCAATCGGATGACTAATAGTTTGGCATGCTGGTCGAATAGGCTATTAACATACGTCGCTATACTGAGCTGATTGCGGCTCTCAACGCGTTCAAGATTCTTGAGGCGCTTACGGTGCGTCTGACTATTACACTCTCTGAGAAACGCATACAGCGTCTTATTGATATCCCTAGCTAATTCATTGCCTTCATCACTATCGAGATATCTCTCATGGATGAGGTGCAATCCAAACACCTCTCGCATATGCGTTAGGAATAGCGCTACCGTTGGATGCGCTGACGATACCTCCTCATGACAATAAAAATAATCACACACGGTATCCAATACATTAAAGAGTTTGGTTGATAGCCTACGGTCAATGCAAGTGATGCGTGACTTACCTGGGGCTGAATCAACAGCCCTGACAATAGGAAGCGTTGTATTTTGGAGCAGGTCTGTTATGGATAGGATATCTAATAGTCTGATTGAGTTAAACATGATGACCTCGCTGAGGCAGGAGTAACCCTACGCTGTGTGATAGACACACGCGTATATAGGGACGATTGGTGGAGTGGTATTGGCTACCCCACCACATGGGGGTGGTGTAATGGTACGCGATAGTGGTAATGGTTATTGGTTGTATATGGGGTGGCTGTACATAGCGTAGGAATAGTATTGAATAGAAGTGATGTTTAATTTAATGGAAGTAATGTTAAATAATAAATATACCTAAACGGTATACGCCTGCCTCACCTACGAAAATACCAAAAAACATATATAAGAAGGAATGGCTATTTCCCTAACCCATGAGCCTATCAAGGTATGATTTATAACGCTGGAAGTTATGGAGCTCACTAGGGATGAAAAAAGTTCATTCAAGACTGGCTTCGACGAATAAGCCAGCTATCAACATCGTGCTCAAACCAACCATTAGAGGACTGACCTATTTTGAAGGGTTTGGGGAAGGCCTCGTCATAACGAGGAGACTTGGGATTAAGCCAGTCATAGATAGTAGACCTGGCCATGCCAATCTTGTTAGTGAGGTCTTTGATGCGCAGGACTTTGATGGAATTACTCATGGTGTGTACTCCTGATGATGTAGTGGGTTGTTTCATCAGAAGAGCGGGCCAGTGAAAAAAAACAGCTCTACTCAGGCTCGAGGTATAATCAACGAGAGACTTGCAGATATAGCTATATACAACGCCCAAAGAGCTGCGGTTTTATATCTCCGTAGGCGTTCTGCTCTGGGATGGATCATCTGGTGAAGGTAGTGAGGAGGGGCCAGGCTGCCCCCGAGCAGGTTATCCAGACCCTCATCGAGGAGGTGAGAGGGACCCCTATGGGGGGGGGGGCGGGGACATAATTCACCAACTCCCGCATGCACATAATCAACCAAAGTTCAACAGAAAAAAGCCAATATTTCAACTCAAAAGCCATCGGAAATCGACCGTTTACATCTTAAAATCTACATGGTAATGTTCATCTCGCTTGGTTTGGTGCAGAGTCTTTTGCTACCGGCACAAGCATGGATGGGACTCCTTAGAGGTATGCTTGCTTGTGTCTCCCGAGGGCGTGGTAGATATCGATGGTGGTGAGGTTGAGATGGCTGAAGTGACGTGGAATACGAAAAAAGAAGAAAGAGAAATTATGTTTCTTTATGATCTTTTCGCTGATGATGCTGGGTGGCGAGGGCGGCGAAACAGAGATGTATCGATGCCTGCAATTGATGTTGCTGCTAAAAAACTTGATGCATTCATATTAGATGTTCTTAGCGAACGAGTAGAAAGGGATATCTTGTTTGACAAGCTAAGAGATATGAATATAAAGGCAAGAGACGTTAGCTTCGAAGACCCTTTTAAAATAAAATACTTGATGAAGGATATTTTTGACTGCTGCAATTTAACGTCAGACGCCTTTGAGTGGATATCATCCGATAATCAACGACAGTGTGACTTCATCTGGACATACTTAAGAATGTCTGATGAACGCCGTGGAACATTAGAATATAAACAATCGCTTACCATTACCAATGAGTATGAAGAGTTTGATGAAAAGGATAGGGGGCGACTACCTACGGTTAACCTCTTTGGTTTAAAATCAAATCTCTATGAGAGTCTAGGGCTACCTACGTTAGTAGACGGTAGTCATGCAAAAAAAGAGTGTATTATTCGGTTCTTTGATTTGTGGGATGTATCTAGAGAAAGAAAAGAAGACGAAATGGAGGCGCTTGTATATGCATGGAATAAAATTAAAAACAAATCAAAAATGGCTGATTGGTTAAATAAAAATGATAATATGGCTGGCTGGGCGTGGACCTATACGTTAAAGAGATTTTTGAGTTTCGATACCCCAGCATGGGTTGATTTATCAAACTCTAAAAATGAAGAAAAAGAGAAAAATGCATTGATCACGCTCTACGATATGCTCTCCGCCAAAGATCAGGCACTGTTAATGGCATCATTGAGCAAAAGCGGTGCAGTGCAGAAACATAGAATAAATTCAAACAATCGTAAGTCTATGAGCATTCCGCTATCTGATGAGCATAAAGACATGCTTAAACAGATAGCAAGGGATTCAAACCGCAAGATCTATCAAGTGGTAGAAGAGATGATCGAAAAGGCATATCAGCAGCATTACGCTAACTAACCAAAGTACCTTTCCCTATTGCCCGTACAGAATTTGATAAATAATGCTAAAGATGATATTACATCCTCGTTTTCGATATTTATAGATAGGTGATTATAATGAGTGAATTTCTGAAAGTGCTGTTGAACATCCGCAGCCTGCGGGCTGCACTGCGTGAGTTGTCTCTGGAGCAAATACAAGAAGCCCACGAGAAAATTGAAGCGATTTATCTGGAGCGTCTGGAGCACGCAGAGAAAGAGCAAGCCGCCAATGCAGAACGTCAGCAAAAGCTGGCTGAGTTCCAAGCGATGTTGGCTCAGGCTGGTATTGACCCGACTGAGTTGGTAGGCAGTGCCCCAGCAGCAGCGACTGCGACTAAAACCAAACGAGCACCTCGGCCCCCGAAATACCGTTACGTTGAAAATGGCGTAGAGAAAACCTGGACCGGTCAGGGCCGAACCCCCAAGTTCCTGGCTGAGCAACTCGAGCAAGGTCGTCAGCTGGATGACTTCCTTATCTAAATAGACAAGGCCATGCCCTCACGGTGTGGCCTTTCTGTTTACACGCTCAGTGACCCAATCAATGACAGCCCTCGTCGCTACGAACCAGGAATACTCGGTAATGTTCTGTCGCATGACTGAGGTCAGCTCTAATGACATGATTCAAAACATCCTTTAGCATGCGCATGATGCTGGCTTAGCTCAGTAGGTAGAGCAACTGACTTGTAATCAGTAGGTCACCAGTTCGATTCCGGTAGCCAGCACCACGATCACCACCGAATTTCTCATAGCAGATCCTGATGCCCGCCATAAAAGACTTAGACGCAGAACGTACCGATTTGGATGCGCGATTACGTGAAGCCATTGATAGTTGGGACCCACGTCGCCCCAGGCGCTGGCTAGCGAAACATGGCGGTTGGCGAGTTGAAAAGCGCTCCCTCCTCACGCAGCGATATTGTGCGATACGCGACGAAGCCCAAGCCTTGCTGACAAGTTGCTAGCCTGGATGTTTGTTGCCATTCTCTGAACTAATCGTTCAATGGGTAATCCAACGTGCCTACCCATCACCCAGCGTAATGACGGAATGACATGTCTACCAATCCAAAGCCTCCCTTGCCACGTTACTTACAAGTAGCACATTGGTTGCACGAACAGCCGCTAACAATCAGTGCACGCGCCGCGCCGGCCGTATTTGGCATCTCGTCATAGTCCATTGTGCATATTCCGGTCGATCATGAATCAATGTTCAATTTCACCAGAATACTCAGATGATCCATTTCGGCACGGAGTGCAGTCTCGACGACGAGCGTGATCAGCTGTTGGGTGAGGGCCTGGAGACTGTTCGGACTTGATGTCTTTGACCCGCTCAGCGACCAGTGCTTTGAGCTTGTCTTGACCGATCCGCTTACCCACGAATGTTGCTTTTGAAAAAGTTACTTATTTATTCGTGGGAGGAGGCTACACAATTGGATTTACAGGCTTACAGGCTTACAGGCTTACAGGCTTACAGGCTTACAGGCTTACAGGCTTACAGGCTCGCCTCGTCATGACCATTGTTCTAATGAAGAATAACCGGATGTTTAAAGTCAATCGCGTTTTCTGCTTTCCCATAGAAACGAAAGCTCCTATTCGTTAGGTGTCCAACTCTCGTTATTCACTCCTCCAGACGTTTTTTATTGCCTATTAAGTTTCAGTCAGCGATGGGACTGCAGACTGGTGCAGATCACTCATCATCTCCTACTTAATCCTATGATGCTGACTACACTCAACTTGCACGGCAAGAAATACTACTACCTACTATTACACGACCAACTCGGGCTGGCTCACTGGTCATTGCAGCAAACCGAACTGACCCGTCAGCTGGAGCACATCGCCAGCAGCCAGTTCTGGTTGCATCCTGCCAGCAATACGTTGTGCAAGATAGTACCCGACAAGTACCCCCGCTGGACTCTTGGCTGGTTGTGTCGAGACTTGCTCAACAAGCGGCTGATCGGCCATATTGACGCTTTTCGGGAGTTACAAAGTAATCGGCGTCTGCACAAGGCTGGCCTACGGGTTGTTCCCTGCAAGGCTGCGGGCATTGCGCTTAATCCGCTTAATCCCCGCGCTTCTTTTCTCGCAGTGCGCTACCTGACAGATCATCACTCTGGTGAAGACTACTTTCAGCGGAGCGACGAGGCCGGTCGGCTGTCCCTGCTGCACAGGCTCGCCCAGGATATCGACCACCTGGCAAGGCATGGCTACTACCACCGAGATCTTCATTTGGGTAACATGATGATCTCTCCTTGCGGCCACATCGTCTGGATAGACACCCATGTGCGCCGCCTGCCTAGCAATCTGGAACGGCGACGCCAAGTCATACTCTCATCCCTCGAGCCTGGTAAACTGTTCGGGCAGTTCTATAGGGATTATCTGCTGGTCCAGTTACGCAGCCTGGCGAACGCCCCCCAGTCACTTCCATAGGTAATCCCCCCATTTTTAGGGGCATTCAAAAGTAGAGGTCATGCGGCCTGTGCCAGACGCTGTTTCGGCGTGTAGCCACCCAGCGCCATATTGGGCCGCTCATGGTTATAAACCCACAGCCAGTTCGTGGCAAACTCCTGTAGTTCATTCAGTGACTCAAACAGGTAATGGCCCAGCCAGTCGTAGCGCACCGTGCGGTTAAACCGTTCGATGTAGGCATTCTGCTGCGGATTTCCTGGCTGGATATAGCCCAGGGTTATCCCCTCCTGTTTCGCCCATCGCTTGAGCTCTTCGCTGATGTATTCCGGGCCATTGTCACATCGGATAATGGCGGGCTTACCTCGCCACGTGATCACCTGCTCCAGCGCCCGTTTGACTCGTGAGGCTACATATCATTAGGATTGGTGTATGAAAAAGAGTTTGATACTATCAAAAATATTTATTCTACTTCTTTTAGGAGTGGCCTCTTATGTCAGAGGATGCGATATATATGCCTTACTTGAAGAGATGGAGTTCCCGGATGATATTGATACTATCTTCGAGCTGAAGATTGAAATGGCTAGACAAAGTGGTGGTACTTACTATAGAGATGACTTCATTCGTTATCTTGAAGATCTTAATCCAGCCTTTAAAGTGGATGCAGAACTGACCTTGGAACAGTTGCAATGGGCTAAAGCAGTGATGGATGCAGGTACATTGAAGCGGCTTTCAAGTGGCATGGGTATGGTTGATGTGAATACCAAGTCTACTGTACCAATCAGTGAGGCAAAATATCTGGTAGGCAAGGAACTGGCAAAGCTCGATCCTATAATTCTTAGTACCAACTGGAATTTGAATTCGGTGGGGAGAGTTATTGTTACCAATGATAATGTCACTACCTATTGGACCCATTTAAAGGGTGTGCCAGTGAGGGGTCACCCAGATGGAGTTACATGGGATAGCATACCCGGTGCAGGCTCTCCGGATGGTGAGAATGAGCTTGTCATAGCATTAACCAAAAATAATAAAGGTGAGTGGACTATTCCAAAAGGTAATCATGGTTCATCGAATCTTGTCATTCATGAGTTTGCCCATACCCTAGATAAATTGGTGGGGCAACGACTAGATGGACGAAAGCTAAGTAAGGATCCTGAATTTTATCGAAATTGGTATAATGACTATCAGTCAGGGAAAATTACTGAACAGTATTATTTGCAGCCTGAAAACAACTATGAAAATGCTCTTGAGGAATCGTTTGCTGAAGGGTTTGCAAAGTATTTTGAGAATAATGGGAGGGTAACTAGTTATGACTGGCCTTATATTTCATCTTATATCGGAAATTATTTAATGAAGAAGTTGAAAGATAAGTGAATATAATGGCTATGATATAATAAATCTTTTTATAGTTATCTGATTATCTGACGCCGGCCCCGAGTCGGTGTCTTTCTTCATAATATCATTAATGGTATTATTGTCCTTCCCCAAAAGACGATTAGGCTACGATTGTGCTTTAATCGACAAACTGACACGTTATAAAATATCTAAGAAGGAAGCGGCCATCTGGCCGCTTCCTTCTTACTTAATGATACTTTGTTATTGTTAGGGTGAGCATATCCTTTAAATAATTAGTTGCCCCCATTTTTTATACGTTAGATATTTTTGTTTATTAGAATATCATCTTGTCAGACCAGCCAAGTTGCTGAAAAATATTTTTTGATGTATCACCCTTCAGATAATTAGCAAATTTCAGGCTATCTTCACTTGGCGTTCGCTTCAATGCGATATTGACATCTCGGTAAACGACCAAGCTTTTCTCAATTTCTACGACATCACCAAAATCAGGGTTGCTCTTGGCCCAATCAGCCCAAGTAACCCAGGCATCAACCTTTGGGTCTTCCAAGAAAGCCTTTCGAGCCCCGCCGCTATTAGGAGTGAACAGTACTATATTTTTTCTGAAGTTAGCGACGAGATTGATATCCCCGGTACGGCCAATCATATCTTCCCAAACACCGGTACCTGATGTATTGCTGACACCAGCACCATCCGGAACAACAATACCTACTCCTGGTTTTGCTAGATCAGCTAAACCTTGGATATTTTTAGGGTTCCCCTTTTTGACCAGAATGATTGCCGGACGTAAGTAGAGAGGCGTGATGCTATGAATATCAAAGTTGTCTGCGTGCTCAGTAGCAATCGCCAGAGCAGATTGCTCTGAGGCACCGAACAGGATATCGGCATTTTCTTTTGCTTGGTCATTCCAGCTTGCCTGAGGGCCAAAGCGCACATTCACTTTAACGCCAGTCTCTGCTTGAAACGCTTCGGCAACCTTAATCAGTGCAGTATGCGGACCACCAGGGCCATACAGATTCACATCGGCTAACACAGAAAAACTCGGCAGGCTGAACAGGATTGCTGCTACCAAGGGGTTGACGGTCAGTTTCATTTTTTTTCCTTGTATTGTTGTGAATGCTCAAGGATAACAAGACCGGATTAATCTAGGATTAATTTCAGGGGGAATGAATTTTTCTGTCCCTTGTGGTTTGGCAATACGTCATCAACTGCTAAGAAAAAGCTAAAAAAATAACATAGAAGGAAGCGGCCAGATGGCCGCTTCCTTCCTATTCAGTTGGTGAATTGCCGGATACAAATTCAGCCCAGGTATCCATCATTGGACGGCGCTGATCCAGTAAGTCAGTACGGTGGTAGGCGGCTTCTACCTTGTTCTGGATGAGATGCGCGAGCGCTCGCTCAGCCAAGTCCCTGGGGTAGCCCTTTTCACTGCACCAGTCCCGAAACGTTGAGCGAAAGCCATGAGCAGTAGCCAAGCGTCCAGGCGTCGTGCTGGGAGCCTCGACTCTTCTGAGCAAGGTAGTCATAGCCATATCGGTGAGTGGTACTTGTTTACGTGGGGAAGGGAAGACCCATTCACCATGAAGCCCCTGCACTTTCTCCAATACAGCCATAGCTTGAAGAGATAACGGAATGCGGTGCACGACTTGCGTCTTCATCCTGTCAGCTGGAATAGTCCAGATCCCGGCATCAAGGTCGAGCTCATTCCATCGCATACTTCTCGCCTCACCAGAGCGGCAAGCGGTCAGGATCACGAATGAGAGCAAGGCACGACTGACATCGAAGCGCTCTGCATTGGCCAAGTACTGTTGATAGAACGCTGGCAGTATTCGCCAATCCATCGCAGGTTGGTGCTGAGTGCGAATTGCTTTACTGGGTTGTAATGGCAGAAGCTTATCCACGACATCGACAGGGTTTGCTTGGCAGAAGCCATGAGCCCATGCCCAGGCCATCACAGCATGAAGTCTCTGCTTCACGCGGGTGGCTGTTTCCGGGATTTCCAGCCAGATAGGTTGTAGTACACTGGCGATATGTGCCGGGGTGATGGCGTTGATGGGCTGCCGACCGATGATCGGGAAGGCATATTGCTCCAGGGTCGAGATCCATTGCTTCCCATGCTTGGGGTTACGCCAGCCGGGTAACAACTGCTCGTGCACCTGACGAGCAGCGATTTCCACAGTGGGTATCGCAGGCTTACTTGCTTCTTCTTTCTTTATCTCCAAGGGGTCTAGTCCCCTGGCCAGTTGCTCACGCATCAGGCGAGCCTGGTTGCCCGCCTCGGCAATCGAGATTTCAGGGTAGATACCGAGCCCAGCATTACGGCGCTTGCCGGTAACAGGGCTGACATAGCGAAATACCCATTTCCCACGCCCTTTTGTGGTGGATGGATGCAGAGTGAGACCGGTGATCCCTCCATGTGGTATCGGCTTATCGTCGGGTTTGATGCTACGCGCTTTCGCATCAGAGAGGAGTGCCATAACAGATCCTTGATAAAAGCATGGTGTGCCATGCAGTATGCCACTTTGCACTGGCTGTGGTTAGGTGTAATTGGACGGTGATGTACAAATATTTAATGTAAGCTTGTGATTTTGATTGGTTTTATGGATGTTTCTGGAGTGTGCCGGACTGATTTAGAGCGGTCGTCCGCTCCGCCACTAATTTGAAAGGCCTTCCCAAATGGGAAGGCCTTTTTGCTATACGCGTTTTTTTGCCCATTGAGTCTCATTTTTGCACACCAGAGCCCGGCCCCACGACCGGGCTTTGGTGTTTTGAGCCTGTTTTTGAGCTGACGCATCCCGCCACGATGGCAATACCTTCCACTGTTGGCGTTCTTGCCACGGTTTTCACCTCTGTATCGCAGCACATCCCATGTTGACCATATTGTTTCGCAGCGAGCTGATAGAGCTTGATGATTAAATCAGACCATCTGGTAACGGTACGTCATCGCTCCCGCTTGTTTGTGTACTCCCCTTGTTGGTTATGGATTTATTCCGTTAAAACAGTCTCTTATCAAGAGAGGCCAGTTATATAGGTCTGTTCCGCAGAAAAAATCGCACACCGACAAATGATAATGATTATTGTTTGAATGATCTGGACGAGGTCGTTACAATGCGAACCGATTAATAAAGTGCTTTTCAAATGAGCCTTTGCTAATGCTGCTCCTGGCCGGATGCCAGGGCGTTGTAACGAGTGAAGTAAGGGAATACGCCACTTTCCTACTAAAAACGTTCAGGCCAAAACATGACAACAGTGAAACCGAGCAAGCTTGCCTTGCTGATCTGCTCCCTTCTTGCGACCCAAGCCCATGCTGCCGAACAAGAGGTGATGGTCGTCACCGCTTCCGGATTCCAGCAGAAGATTGAAGACTCTGCCGCCTCCATCTCCGTGATTACCCGTGAGCAGCTGGAGAAGCGCGCATATCGCGATGTGACCGATGCCCTGAAGGATGTACCCGGTGTCGTGGTGACTGGCGGTGGCAGCAGCAGTGATATCAGCATTCGTGGTATGGGTTCGAAATACACTCTGATGCTGGTTGATGGCAAGAAGGTGGATAGCCGTGGCACTCGCCCCAATAGCGACGGTCCGGGGATTGAGCAGGGCTGGTTGCCGCCATTGCAGGCGATTGAGCGGATTGAAGTCGTGCGTGGCCCCATGTCATCCCGTTATGGTTCCGATGCCATGGGCGGCGTGATTAACGTGATTACCCGCAAGACCACCGGTCTGGCCTGGCAGGGGTCGGTTCATGCTGATTCTACTTTCCAGGAGAACAAGGATGCCGGTAACAGCTTCCAGACCGATGCCTATACCGCAGGTTCACTGATTGATGGCGTGTTGGGGCTGCGTTTCAATGGTCAGCTGGCGCATCGTGGCGAAGACAAATTTACCCAGGGCTTTGCCGAGCAGGAGACCCGCAGTGGCACCGCCGTACTCAGCTTCAAGCCTGACGACCATAACCGCTTCGATCTGGAGGCCAGTCGCAGTCTGCAGGATCGGGATCGTACGGCCGGCAATTCACTGGATGCCAAGGCGAAAGATAGTCTTAACCGCTACGAGCGCACCAACTATGCGCTGACCCATGATGGTCAGTATGATTTCGGCTCGTCCAGCAGCTATCTGCAGCAGGAGACCAACACCAACCCCGGCCGCAAGATGGAGCTCACCAACACCATCGCCGATACCCATACCCAGTTCATTCTGGGTGCTCACTACCTGAGTGTCGGTGGTCAGTATCGCTATGAGGATCTGCACGATCAGGGCAATACCCTGAAAGTAGACAACCCTGCCGAGCAGCTGACCCGCTGGAGCTGGGCGATGTTTGTTGAAGATGAGTGGTCACTCACCGACAGCTTTGCCCTGACCGGTGGCGCCCGCATGGATCGGGATCAGAACTACGGCACTCACTGGAGCCCGCGCCTCTATGGCGTCTGGCATCTGGATGAGAATTGGACCCTGAAAGGGGGCGTCTCGACCGGTTACCGCTCTCCTGACTTGCGGATGTCAGCGGCCAACTGGGGTCAGGTCACTGGTGGTGGCAGCCTCGATGGCATGCTGGTCGGCAACCCGGATCTCAAACCCGAGACCAGTGTGAGTGAAGAGATCGGCCTGTTGTGGAACGGTCATCAGGGCTTCAACGCCGGGGTTACCCTGTTCAACACCGACTTCAAGAACAAGATCTCCGAAGTGCGTCGCTGTACTGACAAGCAGCAGCCTGCCTGTACGCTCAATGGTCACAGCTATGACTTCATCAGTGACCGGGTCAACGTCGACAAGGCGAACATGCGCGGGGTCGAGGGGATGATGGATTGGGCCATCAACGAGGATTGGTCGGTCAGCTCCAGCTACACCTTTACCCAGTCCGAGCAGAAGAGTGGCCCGCTGGCAGGTCATGCCCTCAACCAGATGCCCCGCCACATGTTCAACGGCAGCGTAGACTGGCAGACCACCGAGGATCTCAGCCTCTGGTCACGGGTCAACTTCCGTGGCGAGACCTCGGAGTACCTGAGCCGGGTCAAGATGGCGGAGGGAACCCCGTCCTACACCTTCTTTGACATGGGTCTGGTCTACAAGGCCAACAAGCATCTGGATCTGACCGCTGGCGTCTACAACCTGTTCGACAAGACGGTGGATTACAGCAGCTATGGCACTGTGCTGGACGGTCGCCGCTACAACCTGGGTGTGACCTACAACTTCTGATAGGGAGCCTGTCATGCGGCCGCCCTCTTCGGATGGCGGCCGTTTTTATTGCGCGTCCGTCAGGGGGCTATGCCTGATAGGGGGCGGCTTGCCAGGTATTACGCCCCAGTCCCTTGGCCTGATACATGAGGGCGTCAGCTTGTCGCAGTAGCTGGTCTGCATCAGCCTCTCTCTTTGCGTCTACCCAGACGGCCCCGGTGCTGATGGAGAGGGTCACCTCCCCGCCGCTGGTGTGCAGAGTTTGCCGGTTGCTCTCCAGGCAAATGCGCTCGGCCCACTGCTCTGTCTCTGCCAGCGTCGTCAGCGACAGCAGCAGGCAAAACTCCTCGCCGCCGATGCGGGCCAGTAGAGCGCCTTCGGGCAACAGGTTCGTTACCGTAGTGGCCAGCTTTTCCAGCAACAGATCCCCGATGCCATGACCAAAGCGGTCATTGGTTTCCTTGAAGTGATCCACATCGAACAGCAACAGAGCACAGGGCGTGCCGCTTGCCAGCCGTTGCTCCATGGCGGGCATGAATGCCCGTCGGTTGAGCAGGCCGGTCAGGGGGTCGGTACCGGCCTGCTTCTCCAGTCTGGCGTTGGCACGGCTCAGCTCGGCGGTGCGGCTGGCAACGGCGCGGCGCAGTTGCACTATGTAGGCCACCATGGTCAACACCCCGGCCAGCAGCAGCCAGGGACCGAGGTGGATGGGATAGACGGTCTCGACATGCATCCACTTGCGGATGATCCGCTCCCGATCGCTCTCTTTGAGCTTGGCGAAGCCCTCTTCCAGCCGGTTTAACAGGGCAAGGTCGCCCTTTTTCACCGCAAAGCGGATCTGGTCGGTATAGAGGTGGCGAACCGGAATAAAGCGGGTGGGATCTTCCGAGGTATAGATGTAGAAGTTGGCGACCTGCAGATCGGCGATAAAGGCTTTTATGTCGCCCCGAAAGGCCGCCGCCAGCAGGGTGTCATTGTCATCGAAGGTCTGCAGTCTGGTGCCGGGGAAGTAGCGTCTGGCGTAATACTCCTCGTAGCCACCGGCCACCACCCCGACCGTTTCATGGAGCAGGTAGTAGTGCACATCGGTGCCGCGCAGTTCGCTTGAGAAGAAGAGCTGGGAGTCTAGCTGGGCGAGGGGCTGACCATAGTCGAACAGCTTGTCCCGCTCCGGTGACCAGAGCAGTCCGGCGTGAACGTCCGCCTTCCCCTCATGGAGCAAGTCGAGGGAGCCCTGCCAGTCGACCAGCCTGAACTCGATCTTCTGGCCGGTCACCCGGGCATATTCACGCCACAAATCGATCAGCAAGCCATCCGGTTGGCCCGACTCATTGATATAGGAGAAGGGCTGCCAGGCTTTGGAGTTGGTAATGATGATCGGCTCCTCCGGGGCTTTGGCCCAGGCAGGCAGGGCAAGAGCGAGCAGCAGGAGCCCCCATCCGATACAGACTATGACTCCTATCCTGGAAGAGGCCATCCTTGCTCCAATCCGTTGCCGTATACCGTCCCGTGGTCACCGATTATCACCGCCTTTCTCATTGAAGAACAAGCGTTCACATGATGAAGTTTGCATGATGCAAAAGGCGCCATGACAAGGCTGGCGGATAGAGTGACTACTTACAGCGGCAGGCTGATCCGCGCCTCCAGTCCCCCTTGTGGTCGATTGAGCAGGGTGAGCTCGCCGCCGTGTTGATGGACCAGAGTGCGTGCGATGGAGAGCCCCAGCCCGACGCTGCCCGACTCGGTGTTGCGCGCCTCGTCCAGCCGCACGAAGGGTTTGAATACATCCTCCAGCCGCGCCGGATCGATCCCCGGCCCGTTGTCGCAGACCCGGATCAACAGCTCTTCCTTGCAGCGTTCCAACGACACTTGGGCGCTGCCGGCATATTTGATGGCGTTGCCGATCAGGTTCTGCAGCACCCGGCGCAGGGTGTTGGCCCGGCAGGCGTAGACCTCTTTGCCCTCCGCCAGACAGGTGACCGGCTGGCCGGTATCGGCATAGTCATCGCACAGGCTGACCAGCAGGCTGACCAGATCCAGCTCGCGGGTAGCCTCCTGCTGCCCCTCCTCGCGGGCAAAGCTGAGGGTTGCCGCCAGCATCTGCTCCATCTGTTGCAGGGTCTGCTGGATGCGCTCCTTGTCCTCGCCATCGGCCAGAAACTCGGTGCGCAGCCGCAGGCTGGTGATGGGGGTGCGCAGATCGTGGGAGATGGCCGCCAGCATCCGGGTTCTGTCCTGCACGAAGCGGTCGAGCCGGGTGTGCATCCGGTTAAAGGCCTGAATCGACTCACGGATCTCGGTCGGCCCCACCTCCTGTAGTGGTTCGATATCCTCGCCGCGTCCCAGCCGCTCGGCGTTGCCTGCCAGCTGCTGTAGCGGGCGGGTGGCACGGCGAAACAGCAGCACCATCAGCCCGATCACCAGACTGGCGACCAGCATCAGGTTGAGGGTGGTCTGCCACGACCAGCTGCCCGCCTCCTTGTCGACCAGCGAGCTGAACTGCAGCCAGCTCCCCTGCGGCAGTTCGATGGAGCCGTAGAGCCGCATATCCCGTGGCGGGGGCGGACCCTTGCGATCCCGCATCATGCGGGCGTGATGCTCCCATGCCTTGCTGCGCTGGGTATCCTCTTTCAGCTCGGCGCTGATCTCGATGGTGAGGCCGGGGGGATAGTTGAGGCGCGAGCGCACCAGTTGCTCGAAGCGGGGGCTGCGGTTGTCCGGTTGCAGCGGCTCGTCGGAGAGGCGCAGCAGCAGGGTCTCGCTGCGGCTCGCCTTGAGGATCTCGTCATAGAGGGACGGGGGGGAGAGGGAGAGCAGCCTGACCACCGAGATGATCCGCTGCATGGCGTTGCGGCTGTTGACGAAGCCGAGCGCCTCTTCCCGATCCGTGCGGTAGATCTGGATGCTGAGCAGCTGGATCAGGATCAACCCTGCCAGCGCCACTAGAATGATCTGGCCGGTCAGCCCCTTGGGCCACATCCGTGCCCACAGTCGTCGCAAGGTGCCCACTGCTTAAACCTGCGCCACGTCGGCGGAGAACATATAGCCGCCACCCCAGATGGTCTTGATCAGCTCCGGATTCTTGGGATCCCGCTCCAGCTTGCGGCGCAGGCGGCTCACCAGGGTATCGATGGCGCGATCGAAGGCTACCGCCTCGCGGCCACGGGCCAGATCCAGCAGTTGATCCCGGCTCAGCACCCGCTGCGGGCGTTCGAGAAACACCTTGAGCAGATCGAACTCGGCGGTGGAGAGGCTTAAGCCCACCCCATCCTCATCGACCAGCTCCCGACGATTGACGTCGAGCAGCCAGCGATCGAAGCGCAGATCCCGGGTCAGGGTCTCGGCGGCGGGCTGGGTCTCGGCCTGGGTGCGGCGCATCACTGCCTTGATGCGCGCCAGCAGCTCGCGCGGGTTGAAAGGCTTGGCCAGATAGTCATCGGCCCCCATCTCCAGCCCGATGATGCGGTCGGTCTCTTCCCCCATGGCGGTCAGCATGATGATGGGCAGGTTCGATTTGACCCGCAGTTCGCGGCAGAGGGTCAGGCCATCTTCACCCGGCATCATCAGATCCAGCACCAGCAGGTCGAACTCCCGCTCCTCCAGCAGTCGCTTCATCTCCTTGCCATCTCGGGCGCAGCTGACCCGCAGGCCGTGCTGTTCCAGAAAGCGTTTCAAGAGATCGCGGATCTCGCTGTGGTCATCGACCACCAGAATGTGGGTGTTGCCCTGGTTCATGAATACCTCCCCCTGCTTGGCGTTGGCACGAGTATACGAAAATCCGCCCGGCGGTTTGTGTCAAAGTGTGCCAGATCCGCACGATGCCACACTCTGCTACAAAAAAGGGTGATGCTGGCAAAGTTCAGACACTGGACGGGTGTTTACTTGAGGGCAAGGCAAGAGCGCCGAACCAGAATCATCCCTACAGGAGATAGACCATGAAAAAGCTGACCAAAACCCTGCTGACCGCCACCCTGATCCTTGGCCTGCCGTTGGGCGCCTATGCCGCCAGTGAAGCTGCCCCCACCGGCCAGCCCGGTGCCATGGTGGACTGCCCGATGGATGGCGGTGGCATGATGGGTGGCAAACACCACGGTGGCCGCCACGACAAGATGGCCCGTCTGCAGAACATGACCCCGGAGCAGATCCAGGCCAACCTGCAGCAACGTTATGACCGCATTGAAGATCCGGCCAAGAAGGCGGAGTTCATCAAGAACCTCAACGAGCGTGCCGCCGGCATGACCAAGCACGCCGAAGCGATGAAGCAGTTCGCCGAAGCGAACCAGTAACAGCGTCTGCTGTTGCACATGACAGTGACAAACCGAAGGGTGGCCGAGGCCGCCCTTTTTGTGATCCCATCGATCCATTTTTGCTCGAATCGTTATCTTGCTGTCGCTTATGTGAGCGATGGCAAACGCGCCATGAGCGAATTGCAAGATAATGCCCGCTCTTATAACAAGCTGCAGTTAGCAGTGGCCGTCAACAGGAGAGGGTATGGGTTGGGATCTGGGGACAATCAAGGGGCGATATACCGCCGTTTTTCTGGGATTCATGGTGGCGGTCTGTGTGCTGACCGTTATCGGTATCCAGTTATGGGTCAAACCCGAGCTGCAACGGGCGGGTGAGCAGAATCTGGTGCTGCGAGTCAGCGAGATTGCGACCGACATTCGCGATCAGCTCAACGGGGTGCAGAGCCAGTCACGCAGTATCACCCAGCTGGTTGCCCAGCTGCCGAGCGAACAAATCGATGCCGTTCTCCCAGCTCTGATCGATCAATATGGCAATGCCATGGTGTTTGGTGGCGGCATCTGGCCTATGCCGGATCAGCGGGAAGCCGGTCGCATCAAGTTCAGTACCTTCTTTCATCGGGATGGTGCCAACAAGCTGATCCCCAACACCTACTGGAACTCGGCCGAGGCGCCCAACTATTTCGAGCAGCCCTGGCACAGAGCCGGGCAGCAGGCGGCGAAAGGCATGTGTGTCTGGGCGGCGGCTTACAAGGATGGTGCCAGCCAACAGCCACGAACCAACTGCGCCATGGGGATCTATCGTGACGGTTCCCTCTACGGGGTGTCGACCATCGATGTGACGCTGGGTTTCTTCAATGATCTGGTCGCCAAAAAAGAGCAGGAGATCGGTGGTCAGGTGATGATCGTCGAGGCCGACGGCAAGATCCTCAGCAAGAATGGTCGTTTGAGCGGGGATGTGGTGCTGGGCAACCTCTCATCTCACGGGGACTATCCCTTTGCCAGCGCCATCGCCAGCCTGCTGGGGCCGGGTAATGGCGCCGCGTTGCAGCGGACCACTTTTCAGGATCTGGGTGAAGAGCAGACATTGCTGATGCAACCCATCGAAGGAACCCCCTGGTTGTTGGCGGCGGCGCTGCCGACCAGCACCCTGACCCACGACAGTCAGGAGGTGCTCAAGACGCTGGCAGCGATCCAGCTACCGCTGGTGGTGCTGCTGTTTGCACTGATGTTGATGGCCATCAAGCAGCTGGGCAGTCGACTCGACACCCTCAAGCAGAACATCGATGCGCTCTCGGCCGGGGATGCTGACCTGACAGCCCGGATCCGGGTCAAGGGGCACGATGAGCTGGACCATATAGCCCAATCGGTGAATCGCTTTATCGCCTATCTGCAACAGATGATGTTGCAGGTGACCGAGACCACAGAGCTGATTACCCGTGAATTGGCCCAACTGGACCAGCAGACGGGACAGGCCAGACGCATTCTCGGTGAGCATGCCGCCGAGACCGATCAGATAGTGACAGCCCTGACCGAGCTCAGCTCCACTGCCGATAGCGTGGCACACCACGCGAGCGATTCTGCCAGCTTTACCGAGTCGGCCAATGGTCAGGCGATTCAGTCCCGCAAGGTGGTGGGTCAGGCCTCTGCCAGTGTGGCGGCGCTGATCGATGAAGTCGATCTTGCCGCGACCAAGGTATTGGGGATGCAGGAAGATGCCCGCAAGATCAGCAGTGTGCTCAGCGTGATCGGCGATATTGCCGCCCAGACCAACCTGTTGGCACTCAACGCGGCCATCGAGGCGGCGCGGGCCGGTGAGCAGGGGCGTGGTTTTGCCGTGGTGGCCGATGAGGTGCGAGCGCTGGCGGCGAGAACCCAGAATAGCACCGCCGAGGTGGGGAGCATGCTCTCCCGGTTGACGCAGGGGGTGGCGGAGGCCGTGGTGGCCATGGAGCACACCAAGCAGAGCTGTCAGGCGGCGACCGAGAATACCGAGCAGGTGACCGGCGGGCTCGACAAGATGGCGGATGCGGTGGTGCAGATCAACGATCTGGGCACCCAGATTGCGACTGCGGCAGAGGAGCAGAGCCGGGTGACCGAAGAGATCAACCGCAACATGGTCACTATCCGTGACATGGTCAATCTGCTGGTGGATAACGGCCAGAATACCGAACAGAGTTCGGCCACCCTGCTGGAGTCCAATCGCCAGCTGGTGGCACTGGTGCATCGCTTCAAGGTGTAACAAACCGATAATGAAAGAGGGGGAGCCTGATGCTCCCCCTCTTGCTATCTGCGCCGGTGTGGGCGTGTCGCCCTTGTCCATCGGACGATCGAACTTAGCCCTGAGCCTTGTCGGTCAGGTCTACTTTCTTGACGGTTTCGCCTTCGAACTTGATAACCACGTTCTTCTTGGTCGCATCGGTATCTTTCAGCAGGGTCTTGGTGGTTTCTGCCAGCAGCGGAGAGGCTTTGTTCAGGGCATCCAGATCATAGGTCCAGATTTCCAGGCCGGATTCGGTCTTGGTGGAGGCCGGTGCGCCCAGCTTCTCTTTGATAGCCTGCTTGTTGGAGCCACCTTCCTTGATATCCAGTGCCTGTTTGATGGCTTCGTTGGATGCGCTGTCCACGGCACCGGATACGGCGGTATTGGCCGCATCTTTTACGCTGCTGGTGACGCTGTCGGTCAGAGAGTCCATCAGGCCAGCATTGGCAAACAGGGGCAGGGTGGTGAGGGCTACCAGCAAAGTCTTTTTCATTTTCTACAGCTTCCATGGGGTCAATGAGGCGGCTATGAAATCAGCAAAGATATTGGGTGTCAAGCGAGGCGCACAATTAACATTTCTGTTAACTGGATCTCATTTTTCACCGACCGCAAACAGTTTTGGGATCTCCCGCACCAGCCAGCTCTTGGCCTTGCCCATGGTGTCTCGCCGCCAGGCCAGCACCACCTGCAACTGATGGCGATATTCGGGGCTGATCACCTTGAGCCGTCCGGCCCGGATGTCCTCCTCAATCCAGCTTTGCGGCATGGTGCCGACGCCGATCCCTGCCAGCAGGGCATCGCGTTTTTCCGCCATGGTGCTGACGGTGAGGCGCGGCTGCTTGTCCAGCAGGCGATAGGTGAGCACCGGTTTGCGCAGGGCTGAATCTGCTACCGCGATGGCGCGGTAGCGACGCAGGGTTTCGTCTGCCAGCGGCTCCGGCTCCTGATGCAGCGGGTGATCTGGATGGGCGACGTAGAGCATTACCTCTTCCTTGAGCACCTGATGCTTAATGCCGGTCATCATGATATCGGGGTTGATCGAGGAGATAAGCAGGTCGGCGCGGCCATCTTCCAGACACTCCCAGCTGCCCGCCAGCACCTCGGCCCGCAGCCGCAGTCGGGTATCGGTCTGCTCGGCCAGCTTCTCCACCAAGGGGTAGAGGGCCTGCACCGGGACCAGCGCATCGACGGCGATGGTGATGTCGGTCTCCCAGCCGCGGGCCAGCGCCCGGGTCTCGCCCACCAGATGTTCGGCCGCCTCCAGCAGCACCCGGCCGCGTTCCAGCAGCATGCGGCCCGCCGGGGTGAACTTGGTGCGGTGGCCGCTGCGGTCAAACAGCATGGCATCCAGCTCGTCCTCCAGTTTCTGCACCGTATAGCTCAATGCCGAGGGCACCTTGCCCAGCTCGTCGGCCGCCGCCGCGAAGCTGCCACGGCGGTCGATGGCGTCCAGCACCCGGATTGCTTCCAGGGTCAGCGCCCGTTCCTTGTTCGATTCCTTGGCCATTTCATACCTTCAATTTTTTTGAACATGTTTGCCAGTTTATCTCGCTAACAAGTTAGGCCAAGTGTCTTTAATATTCAATCAACGCTTAGGCAGGAACGTCGAGCGGCCAAATATGCGGGAAGTTCCGCACTGTGACACACCCAATCGGTCTGTCTGATGTCGGTGAAAGAACAACACACTATTTGAATAACCTCTTGCATGGATGCATTGATTCTGGCCGAAAAGGCCTTGGCAATGACATATAAAACAAGAGACTGAATGAACATGAAAAACGTAATCAAGATGCTGGCCGTTGCAGGCCTGATGACCACAGGTTTCGCCAACGCTTCCGTACCGGCTGACTTCAACGCCATGCCCGGCGTGCTGTTTGTGAACTGGAATGCCACCGCCGCAATGGATGGCAAAGCCAATCCGATGCTGGAAGTGCGTGATGAGTCTGGCGATCTGCTGGCATCAGTCCACGCCAACCTGACTGGCACCCAGCAGGTGCTGATCCCGAGCCGTACCCAGGGCAACCTGACCGTTAGCCTGGCTGGCCAGAGCAGCGAATACCGTATTCCGTTCGGCATCGGTGGTGGCAACCCCCGCTAAGTCGAACCCCGGATAGATGAGGAGCAGACCATGATGCAATTGAGAGCCGCAGAAGCGCGGGGCAAGGCCAACTTTGGCTGGCTGGACGCGCGCCACAGTTTCTCCTTCGGTCACTACTATGACCCGGAGTGGATGGGACACTCGGTGCTGCGGGTGATCAATCAGGATCTGGTTGCGCCGGGTGGCGGATTCGCCACCCACCCTCACGCCAATATGGAGATCCTCACTTGCGTGCTGCAAGGCACCATAGAGCACAAGGACAGCCTCGGCCACGCCGAGCAGATCCCGGCAGGGGATTTCCAGCTGATGAGCGCAGGCAGCGGGATCCGCCACAGCGAGTACAACCCCTCGCAGACGGATCCTCTCTCCCTGTTGCAGATCTGGATCGAGCCGAACGAGTTCGGCACGCCACCCGGGTATCAGCAGAAGAAGATCGAGTCCAGACCGGGCATGACGCTGGTGGCGTCACCGGATGGCGAGGATGGATCGCTGCGGATCCGCCAACAGGCCCGCGTATGGCGGCTGGAACTGGCCCCGGGCGAGACGCTCGAATGGGCACTGGCTGGCCGACACGGTTACCTGCAGATGATTTCAGGTACGCTTGCCGCCAACGGTCTGGCTGCCCGACCCGGCGACGGGGTACTCAGTCGTGATGAATACCGGTGGGAGTTGGTCGCAACCAGTGCCACTCAAGCCCTGTTGTTTGACCTGCCCTGATTGGTCAGTGGCGATACATGTACAGGACCTTAAGCGGCGAGTCCATTTAAAACGCCTTCCAAGGTCCTGTTCTGTATCGACTTTCTCTGCTTGGTTCGGCAGGCGTTCTTGGCCAAATAATCGGCAGCCCATTCCAATCTTTCCCTTATTTCTGTCAGCGCCCTATGGGCCACTGCTTCCAATAGCGGTAGCCACCACGTCGCACTGTTCTTCGACGCTTTCAGCATCGATAGCGCCCCACTCATCACACTCTGCGCGACCCGTCTCTTCATCACCAGCGACAGCAGGCTCGTCCACACCAACCCCTCGGCAATCGCTTTCTCGCCCGTCACAAACCCCTTGAGCCGGTTGTGCGATTTCCACTCTTTAAATAACAACTCCACCTGCCAACGGCAGCGATACAGGCTCATCACCTGCTCTGCTGACCATGCTGCTCGCGGTAGGTTCGTCATCCACAGACAGAACCGCTTTTCCTCAGCAAACCAGCGCCGGATCAACCGGTACTCGACCTGGCCGGACTTCACCACCATATCCAGTACCTCGGCCCGACAGCGTCGCCGTCCGGCCTCTCTCAGAGATAGTCCCGCCAGCTTGGGTACTTCCCGTCCATCACCGCGCCAGGCTTGGATTATCTTGGGGTTCAGGCTTTTCGTGCCGCGCACCAGATAAAATCCGCCAGCGTCGTTCACCTGCTCAAACCAAGCCCTGTCAATGTAACCTGCGTCAGCCAGCAGCAGGCAGTTGGTCAGCGTGTGGGCTTCAGGCAGAAATTGCCGTTCCCCTGCGGTATCGGCAGACACACTCATGCACAACGGGCTCTGCTCCGACAGTGACATGGTCATATGGCACTCGATAGCTGCCGGACTGATGGTCTTGAACCGGCCGGGAAAATCAGCAGCAAGGCGCCGATGCACCGCAAAGGAGGTGCCATCGTGCAGTAACACCTGCTTGAACGCGCCGAGGGAGGCTGCTTTGAGTTGATGGTCGATACGCAAGGCGATGGCCCGCTCGACCAGGGCTTTCATAAACAGGGCAAAGCTCTCTTTGCGCAGCTGATTGTGAAACGGTTTGTAAGAAACCTGATGGGTGTTTACCAGTTGCAAGGCATTGAAATGGCGGTGTAAACCGGCAATGTCATTGACCTGGTCGCCTCCCATGGCCCGCAGCAGTGCAGGTACGAGCATGGCTGGGGTAATGGCACGCTGACGCAGACAAAACTTGCAGAGCCGAGCAATGCGCTCGAGTGCGGCGGGAGCCAAGAGTTGCTCCAGATAGTAATTAGCGTTGATAATAGTCATAGGCTTCGCGCGTGTTGATTTTGTTTGGCGATAAAATCAGATCACAAACGAAGCCTTTTTTATATCTATTTCAATTGGTTGCCGCTAAAGATCCTGTACATGAGTGAGGGTTATGGTGGCTATATGCTGGATATTGCTATTCAGATGACAGCCATATGGGGAAGATTACAGGCGCCTGAAATAACAGCAGAGTATGGAGTGACTACCACGGCTGGAGGTTGGCACGGGCTGATCCCCTCTCCCTTTGGGAGAGGGTTAGGGTGAGGGGAGCTGGCTGACCGGGTGTAGCAACCAGGCGGCATTACACCGCTGAATCTTCAGTTATTGAAATTCCACGCGATCGGCAGTTCGACGTCGAAGATAAGTGCATCCCCGTCGAGGCGAAAGGCCAGGCTGGTCTGGTGCTGGTCGTATTCGTTGATAATCAGGCAGCTCTCGGCGAAGTTGGACTCGTAGTTGATATGGGCCACTCCTTCACGGCCGTCAGCGAGTTCGATGCTGAGCACCCGCAGCGGGTTCTCCTGACTGAGGTTGACCCGGGTGTCCCCCACGTCCACCAGCCGTTCCAGCAGAGGGAAGAAATCTTGTCTGTGGGTCGTTATGGCCTGGGTGATGGCCTGCTCCAGCTCAGCCTGGGTGGCGAAGGGGCCGCCGAGTGGGTAGCGGGTCTGGATCCTTTCCTGAGTCATTGCGTTTCCTCCTGAACTGAGATGTGGCAACAGTTTGGCCGCTGCAGTGACCTGTCATGTACAGGATCTTTAGCTACAACCAATTGAAATAGATAGAAAAAAGGCTTCTTTTGTGATCTGATTTAATCGCA
>NZ_JAPCJA010000057.1:0-27391 GCF_027707745.1 Aeromonas sp. QDB23 | reverse complement strand
GAAGCCAAGGCCCCAGAGGTATAGTGTGAAAAAAGCCAATAAAAACAATGCCAGTCAGGCTTAACTGACTGGCATTACGCATCAGAGGCTCCTTATTGTCAGGCTGGCAAGTCTACCCTTGTCTTTTTATTGGCAAGTAGCGTAAAAAAGACAGATAATCCCGCAGAAAGGACAACCTGTCATGGTGGCTCACCACTACCATTCCACCGATAGCGAGCTGCCAGCCCCCAATCCGCTCTATTTTCGTTATCAGCAGTTGCGAGCCGACAGCATCACCTCGCTTCACTCACATCCCTGGGGGCAGCTCAGCATGATCAGCCTGGGGGTGATGGAGGTGGAGCTGGGGGCGCAGCGGTTGGTGGCGCCCGCCGACTACCTGATCTGGGTGCCGGCGGATCTCGACCACACCGCCTACAACGAACAGGCCCTCGACTACACCTCGATCTACGTCAGCCACGAGTGGTCGGCCAGATTGCCGCCAGAGCCGAGATTGCTGCTGATGACCCCGCTGATCCGTGCCCTGCTGAGCGATTTTTGCGAACGGCGGGTAGGCCATATGATGGATGAGTGGGATCAACGGCAGGCCGAACTACTGGTGGCGCGACTGGCGCGTACCCGCTGTCAGGAGAGCTACCTGCCGATGAGTCAGGACAAGTTGCTGGCCCCCATGCTGGCGGTGCTGCATCATGACCCGGCCGATCCCCGCACCCTGGCCCAGTGGGCCGGGCAACTTCATACCACCGAGCGCACCCTGGCACGCCGCTGCCTGCGGGAGCTGGGGATGAACTTTGGCCAGTGGCGGGCGCGGTTGCGGCTGCTCAAGGCGCTGGCCTGGCTCAAGGGCGACCTGCCCATTCAGGAGATCAGCTGGCGGCTCGGTTATGGCTCCACTTCGGCCTTTATCGCCATGTTCAACCGGGAGCTGGGCTGTTCCCCCCAGCGTTACCGCCAGCAGCTCGGGAGTAAAAGGTAACTGTGATTCAAAATGATGAGGACGCCTGCAAGCGCCCTGTTGATCCAACTATTGAGGAGTTTTCTGCCATGTCACAACACATAGGTGCATTGACCCTGCTGGTCGCCGATTACGATCAGGCCATCCGTTTTTTTACCGAGGGACTTGGCTTCGCGCTCTTGGAAGATACCCGGCTCGATGAACCGGGCAAACCGGGCAAGCGCTGGGTGCGGGTTGCCCCCAAAGGCGCCCCCGGCTCTGCACTGCTGCTGGCTCGCGCTGCCAACCCGCAGCAGCAGGCCGCCATCGGCCAGCAGGGCGGCGGCCGGGTCTTTCTGTTCCTCGAGACCGACGACTTCTGGGGGGATTACCAGCGGATGCAGGCGTACGGTGTTCATTTTTGTGAACAGCCCCGCGACGAGCCTTACGGCACAGTCGTCGTGTTCGAGGACATCAGTGGCAACCGCTGGGACTTGCTGCAACGCGCTGCTGCCAACTGAATCTGAAAACGTTTATCATCCCGCCTGTCATAAAGTCATAAAAGTGTCACAGAAAGTTCTAATAATTGGCGCACCCATCTTCACAGAGGAGAGAGAAGGGAATGGCTAAGCGAATTCTGGTGGTCGAGGACGAAGCACCGATCCGCGAAATGCTCTGCTTCGTGCTGGAGCAGAAGGGATATGAGACGATTGAAGCGGAAGATTACGCCGATGGACTGGCGAAGGTGCGCGAACCCTACCCCGAACTCATCGTGCTGGACTGGATGATGCCGGGCGGCAGTGGCATCCAGTTTATCAAGCAGCTCAAGCAGGATGAGGTGACGCGCCAGATCCCGGTGGTGATGCTCACCGCCCGCGGTGAAGAGGAGGACAAGGTACGTGGTCTGGAGGCCGGTGCCGACGACTACATCACCAAGCCGTTCTCGCCCAAGGAGCTCACCGCACGCCTCCATGCGGTGATGCGCCGGGTATCGCCCACCTCGGTGGATGAGGTGATCGAGGTGCAGGGGCTGAAACTCGATCCTGTCTCTCACCGGGTCAGTGCCGAAGAGAAGGCGCTCGACATGGGGCCGACCGAATTCAAGCTGCTGCACTTCTTTATGACCCACCCCGAGCGGGTCTACAGCCGTGAACAGCTGCTCAATAATGTCTGGGGTACCAATGTGTACGTCGAGGACAGAACCGTGGATGTGCATATTCGTCGCCTGCGCAAGGCGATCGAAGAGACCGGGCACGACAGATTGATCCAGACGGTGCGTGGAGCCGGATACCGCTTCTCAACCCGTCTCTAGAGGCAGTTATGTTGCAACCTTACGCCTGGCGGCGACAGTTATGGCGGATGGCGTTTTTCTATTTGCCTTTCGCTCTGTTCGGTTGGCTGATTGATCATCTCCCCCTCTGCCTGTTGGTGGCGGCCGTGTGTCATCTGGGCTGGCACTATCGCTTCCAGAAGCGGCTGTCGGACTGGCTGTGGCACGATCGCAGCCTGGTGCCCCCCAGCGGCAGTGGCAGCTGGGAGTACATCTTCAACGGTATCTACAAGTTGCAGCAGCGTCACCGGGCGCGCCGCCGCGAGCTGGCGGGGCTGATCCGCCGCTTTCGGGAGGGGGCCGAGGCGCTGCCCGATGCCGCCGTGGTGTTTCGCACCGACGGCAGTATCCTCTGGTGCAACCGGTTGGCGGAGCAGCTGCTCGGTTTTCGCTGGCCGGAGGATGCCGGTCAGCATATTGGCAACCTCATTCGCAATCCGGCCTTTAACGCCTATCTGGGCAAGGGGGCGTATGACGAGCCGCTGGAGATGAACTCCCCGGTCAACGAGGAGAAGTTTCTCGAGTTTCGCATCATGCCCTACGCCTCGGATCAGGCGATGCTGGTGGTGCGGGATGTCACCCGCCTGCGCAGTCTCGAGAAGACCCGCAAACACTTTGTCTCCAACGTCTCCCACGAGCTGCGCACTCCGCTGACCGTGCTAAAGGGCTATCTGGAGATGACCGAAGAGCCGCCCCCGCCCGCCATGTGGGCCAAGGCGCACAAGGTGATGATGGAGCAGACCATCCGCATGGACAATCTGGTCAATCAGTTGCTCACCCTGTCGCGTATCGAGGCGGCCCCCTCGGTGGATCTTTCCCATCTGGTGGACATGCCCGCCATGCTGGGGTTGCTGGAGCAGGAGGCGCGGGCACTCTCTGGCGAGCGGGCCCACCAGATCGAATTCATGGTCCAGCCCAATCTTCTGGTGCGCGGGGATCAGGAGCAGCTGCGCAGTGCGGTTTCCAATCTGGTCTACAACGCCATCCACTACACCCCAGCGGGGCGCAAGATCAGCGTGGAGTGGCGCAAGCAGGGGGCGATGGCGCTGTTTGCCGTGAGCGACGAGGGGGAGGGGATTGCCCCCGAGCATCTGGCGCGGCTGACCGAGCGGTTCTATCGGGTCGACAAGGCCCGTTCCCGCCACACCGGCGGCTCAGGGCTCGGCCTTGCCATCGTCAAGCATGCCCTCAGTCACCACGACTGCCAGCTCGATATCGAGAGCCGGGTTGGCCTTGGCAGCCGTTTCAGCTTTCTCATTCCAGCCCGCATGGTGGTGATTAAATAGTCTTTTATGGCAATGGGTTAGCGAAGGAGAGAGGGCGGCGACAGCGGCCCTCTTTTCATTTGGTCCATCGCCTCGCCATGTCATTAAAGTGTCACATTAAATCCATAAATTTGTCACTGCTAGGTCAGATACTGGCGCCGTCTTAAGAACGGACCTTCGGTAACTTTGACCAGATAACGCCACCGAGCGACGGCCAAAGTAACGGACTGCCAATTGACGATGACCTTTTGCCACAGTGGTGAGGGCATGGAATGTAACTCAACAAACTGGTCGGCGAGATCGGCGTTGAGCAAAGTTAACACCGTGTTTATGGACTGCGTTCTGCAACCTTGGAGAGATTGGATGAAACTCAACAAACTGGCTGGTGTAATCGGATTTACCGCAGCGACTCTGTTTTCCGCCAGCACCCTGGCTTATGGCCTTGACAAGAATCTGCCTGATTACACCCCGACCAGCGGCATTTCGGGCAACCTGTCCTCTGTCGGCTCGGACACCCTGGCCAACATGATGACCTTGTGGGCCGAAGAATTTAAGCGCATGTACCCCAACGTCAACGTGCAGATCCAGGCCGCCGGTTCTTCTACCGCGCCGACTGCCCTGACCGAAGGTGTTGCCCAGTTTGGTCCGATGAGCCGCGCCATGAAGGCCGGTGAAGAGGAAGCATTCGAGAAGCGTTACGGCTACAAGCCGACTGCCATTCGCGTTGCAGTCGATGCGCTGGCGGTGTTCGTCAACAAGGACAACCCCATCAAGGGGCTGACCATGCCGCAGATCGATGCCATCTTCTCCAGCACCCTCAAGTGCGGCGAAGCCAAGGCGGCCACCAAGTGGTCTGATCTGGGTCTGGACGGCAACTGGTCCGCTAAGGATCTGCAACTGTTCGGTCGCAACTCCGTATCCGGTACTTACGGTTACTTCAAGGAGCACGCCCTGTGTAACGGCGACTTCAAGAGCGGCGTGAACGAGCAACCGGGTTCTGCCTCCGTGGTGCAGTCTGTCTCTGCCTCCCTGAACGGCATCGGCTACTCCGGTATCGGTTATGTCACCTCCGGCGTGCGTGCCGTTCCGCTCTCCAAGGATGGCAAGACCTTCATCGAAGCCAATGCCGACAACGCCATCACCGGCAAGTATCCGCTGTCGCGCTTCCTGTACGTTTACGTGAACAAGCATCCGAACAAGCCGCTCTCCCCGATGGAGCAAGAGTTCGTCAAGATGATGCTCTCCAAAGCGGGTCAAAGCATCGTTGCCAAAGATGGCTACGTGCCGGTGCCAGCCAAGGTAGTACAGGCTGACCTGAAAAAGCTGGGTATCATATAACTGCCTGCAGTCAGCATGCCCTGATAAAACGAGCCCAAGCGGGCTCGTTTTGTTTTTGGCGGCTGTCCGTTTTGTTAATAGCGCAGGATGGATATTTTTCCGCCAGCCGGGCGCTGGCTCCCTTGCGTCGCAGGGCGGCATTTCCGAGAATAGGGCAACGTCACGGCAAAGGATCCCTTCATGATTGCGTCTCTCACCAAGTTTGGCCTGGTAGCCCTCTGCAGTTCCCTGCTGGCCGCCTGTGCCCAGTCGCCGACCGGCCGCAGCCAGATGCTGCTTTACTCTCCCCAGCAGATGAGTCAGCTGGGCGCCGACTCCTTCGAACAGATGAAGAAGCAGGAGAAGGTGAGCCAGGATGCCAAACTCAACGGCTATGTCTCCTGTGTCGCCAAGGCGGTAACCGCCCAGGTGCCGACCAGCTATGGCATCACCAGTTGGGAAGTGGTGGTGTTTGACTCCAAACAGGTCAACGCCTTCGCCCTGCCCGGTGGCAAGATCGGGGTCTACAGCGGTCTGCTCAAGGTGGCCAAGAATCAGGATCAGCTGGCAACCGTCATCGGCCACGAGCTGACTCACGTGCTGGCCCAGCACTCCAACGAGCGACTCTCGCGCAGCCAGCTGGCCGGGCTCGGTCTGGCGGCCGCCGACATCGCCATGGGCACCAGCGAGTATCGCGGCGCCACCATGGCGGCCCTTGGCCTCGGGGTCGAGGTGGGGGTGATGCTGCCCTATGGCCGCACCCAAGAGAGCGAAGCGGATCGGCTGGGGCTGGAGCTGATGGCGCGCGCCGGTTTCAATCCGGCCGAAGCCGTTCCCCTGTGGCAGAACATGAGTGCCGCCGCCGGTGGCAACACCCCGCCGCAACTGCTCTCCACCCACCCGAGCAACGAGAACCGGATCGCCGAGTTGCAGGCGCAGCAGGCGCAAGTGCTGCCGCTCTATGAGCAGGCCCGCGCCAACGGCCTGGTGCCCCAATGCAAGGCATAAGCCTGCGCATGGCGCGCAGCGACGATGCCGCCGCCATGACGGTGATGCAGCGAGCCAGCTGGCTCGCTGCCTATGCCCAGGTGCTCGGCGCCGACATGCTGGAACAGCTCGATGTCACCGCCCATCTGCAGATCTGGCAGAGCCGTCTGGCAGAGCCGGGCCCAAGGCCCATGCTGCTTTGCCTTGATGAGGTGGTGATCGGCCTGCTCTACTGGCAACCCCAGCAGGAAGCGGGGCAGAGCAGCGCCCTGATCCGCGCGTTTTATCTCCATCCTGATCACTGGCGACAAGGCTATGGCAAACGGCTGTGGCAGGCGGTGGCGATGCAGATGCGCCGCGCCGGTTGCCATAGCGTCAAATTGTGGCTGCTCGATGGCAACCACATTGGCGAGGGGTTTTACCTGCGCCGCGGCTTCGTCTTTGATGGCGAGGAGCGCACCCTGATTAGCCTCGGGCAGCCCTGTTTGCAGCGACAAATGAGCCGTTTGCTCTGATCACTCTCCCGTTTTTCGCCTCCGGTCACTTTATTTTTTTTGCGAATTAATACAATGTCCTCCCAGAACAGAGTGGAATAAACACGGGCTGACAAGGGAGTGCGGGCATGTATTACGGCTTTGATATCGGTGGTACCAAGATCGCCTTCGCGGTCTATGACGGTGCATTGAACCTCTGCCATGAGGAGCGCATGAGCACCCCCGGCAACGATTACGAGGGGTTGCAGCAGTTGATCCGCGCCCGGGTCGAGCAGGCGGATGCCCGCTTCGGCGCACGGGGCTCGGTCGGCATCGGTTTCCCCGGTGTCATCAACAGCCACGATCACAGCATAGTGGCGGCCAACCTGCCCTCCATCAATGGTCGCCATCTGGGCGCCGATCTGGCCGAGCTGCTGGAACGGCCGGTCAAGGTGGATAACGACGCCAACTGCTTCCTCTGGTCCGAAGTGCATCAGGGCGCCGCCGACGGCGCAGGCAGTGCGCTCGGCGTCACCATCGGCACCGGTATCGGCGGCGCCGTCTATCTGGCGGGCAAGCTGATTCAGGGGCGTAACTGGCTGGCTGGCGAGATTGGTCATTACCCCTTGCCCGCGACCATGCTGATGAAGTACCCCGAGTTGCCCCGTCCCCGTTGCGGCTGTGGCCGTCTGGTCTGTTTTGAAACCTACGCATCCGGCACCGGTCTGGAGCGTCTCTATCATCATTTCCATGGCCAGCGCGCCACGGGTCACCAGATTGTGGGACGCTTCGAGGCCCATGAGCCCCACGCAGTCGAGACCGTCGACTGCTGGCTGGAGATCATGGCCGCCGGGCTTGCTACCGCCATTTCGGTGATTGATCCCGAGGTGGTGGTGTTGGGGGGCGGCCTGAGTGAATTGCCCGCCCTCTATGAACAGTTGCCGCTGCGTCTGCCCGGTCACTTGCTGCCCGGGGTCGCCCTGCCCGAGATCCGTCAGGCCCGCTTCGGCGGCGCCGGTGGTGTGCGCGGCGCAGCCTTGCTCAATCTATGAGATCAGATGTGGGGTCTGATCTCCCCGATAAAGGAGTCCTCATGACCCGTCTTGAAATCTGTATCGACAACCTGGAATCCCTCTTCACCGCCCAGCAATCCGGGGCGGATCGCATCGAGCTCTGCTCTGCATTGGGTCTGGGTGGCCTGACCCCCTCCTATGGCTTTATGCAGCTGGCTGCCCGCCACGCCACTGTACCGGTGTACGCCATGATCCGTCCGCGCGCCGGAGATTTTTGCTTCAACGACGGCGAGTTCGAGATGATGCTGCTGGATATCGCCGCGGCGCGCGCTGCGGGCCTGCAAGGGGTGGTGGTCGGTTTGCTGGATGAGGAGGGGCGGGTGCCTGCCGCCAAGCTCAAACAGCTGGTGGATGCAGCCGGCCCGTTGGGGGTCACCTTCCATCGCGCCATCGACCTCTCCTCCGACTGGCGCCTCGATCTGGAGACCATAGTCGCCGCCGGTTGCGAGCGCATTCTGAGTTCCGGTCATGCGGCCACTGCGCTGGCCGGGCTGGAAACCCTGCAGGAGATGCATCAGGTGTTGGCGGGCCGTGCCAGCCTGATGCCTGGCGCCGGGGTCAATGCCGACAATGTGCGCACCATCATCGAGTTCACCGGAGTGAGCGAAGTGCATATGTCCGGCATGGGCTGGCGCGGTGGCATGGTGCCCCATGGCGTCAACATGGGCACCTCGGACGACGGTCGGGTCAATATCACCGATGGTGCCAAGGTTGCTGCAGTCAGAGCCTTGCTCGACAAGGCGTGAGGAAAGCCGAATGGTATTTCTCTAGCCTCGAGCCAGTCAGAGCCTAGCCGGATCGTGGTTAAGCAGATCGCCGCCGTTGGGCGGCGTTCATCCGCTTCTTGTGTGAAGTTCCTCCCACTGACGGGGAAATCAGGGGGGCCTCCGGCAGCACCCCGGCCAAAAGTCTGATATTATCCCGCCTCTTTACTACATGGATCTGGAGCAACATCTCAATGTCCCAATACGACTCTATCGAACAGAAGGCCAGCTATGGTATCGGCCGCAACATGGGTGATCAGCTGGCGCAGCAAGCGTTCGCCGGTCTGGATATCCCGGCCCTGCAACAAGGCCTGGCAGATGCCCTGAATGGTCTGGAGTTCGCGGTCAGCCGTGACGATATCAATGATGCCTTCCAGGTGATCACTGCGCGTATGCAAGAAGAGCAGGAAGCCGTTGCCAAAGCCGCAGCTGCTGACGGCGAAGCCTTCCTGGCTGACAATGCCAAGCGCGACGACGTGAACGTGACCGACTCCGGTCTGCAATACGAAGTGCTGGTCGAAGGCAACGGTGCCGTTCCGGTTGCCGGTCAGTCCGTTCGCGTTCACTACCACGGTACCTTTACTCACGGTGGCGTGTTCGACAGCTCAGTCGCTCGTGGCCAGCCGGCTGAATTCCCGGTAACCGGCGTGATCGCTGGTTGGGTTGAAGCACTGCAGATGATGCCGGTTGGTTCCAAGTGGAAGCTCTACATCCCCCACGATCTGGCCTACGGTGCCCGTGGCGCGGGCTCTATCCCGCCTTACTCTGCACTGGTATTTGAAGTCGAGCTGCTGGACATCCTGTGATCCTGCTGGCTTGATGCAAACGGCGACCCTCGGGTCGCCGTTTGTTTTTGGTGCGATCTGATAACCAGTATGTGTCGCAGCCAGCGGGCTGTGGAGCAGAAAATGGCGGCTCTTTTGCGCCATTGACTGGTTTTTTCAGCAACGGGAACAGGCATACTGCGACTCATGCGACTGGAGAGGAGAACCCGATGAGCAAGAAGATGAATAAGGTAGCGGGGTTGGCCCTGTTGCTGCTGAGCATTCCGGCCAGTGCCGATGCTATGCGCTGCAAGAATGCGCTTATTACCGAGGGTGACACCACCGCCGAGATGCTGCTCAAGTGCGGTGAGCCCATGCTGCGCGAAGAGCTCAATCGCAACGAGGAGAACCAGTTTGGCAACCTGGTGCAGGTCAAATATGGCGAACGCTGGACCTACAACTTCGGCAAGAACGAGTTCATGCGCTTCGTGACGGTGCGCAACGGTATCATCACCGACATCGAAAACGGCCCGCGCGGCGACTAACCGGCGGGCAAAGCATGGATGCACAACAGACAGTAGGGCAAGACCCTTTGACTCACATGTCCGGCAAGGGCTCGTTGTGACGAAGCTGGCTGACGGCCTGATTGATCTGGCGGGCCAGCCTCAGCCGCTGGCGGCAGGTCAGGCCATGGAGGCTGATCCTGCCTGCGTTGAATTCAAATGTCCCCAGCGACTCGATGGCAAAATAGCCTCGGTGAAAGCTCTTGATGTAGCGAGCGATCTGTCGTGGGGATAACTGCTTGAACATCTTCATCACATGGTTTCCTGATTGCCTGGACAGGGCACACTATGGTGTCGTTCGATGACACCGAGATGACGGTTTATAAAGATTTGCATGAATCCTCATTCTGGTGAAGGGCACCATAAAAAGGGCCGCCCCGGCAGAAAAAGTAGTGCCATGACAACGAACAGCACCGATATACTGCGGGCTTGAATGGAACAAACGAAAGGGCCTGTGCGTGGAATGGGTTGATGTGGTGGACGGAAATAACCGGGTGATTGGCGTGGCCGAGCGAGCCAAGGTGCGGCGGGAGAATCTCTGCCATCGCGCCAGCTATATTCTGGTGCTCGACGACGCGGATCGGATCCTGGTGCAGCGGCGCACCCTCAGCAAGGATTTCTGCCCCGGCATGCTGGACGCCTGCGCCGGTGGTGTGGTCACCACAGGGGAGGAGATGGAGCCCTCCGCCCGCCGCGAGCTGGCCGAGGAGCTGGGCATTGCCGATGTCCCCCTGCAGGGCTTTGGCAGCTTTTATGCCGAAGGGGAGGGCTATCGGGTCTGGGGCGGTCTCTTCAGTTGCCGCTATCAGGGGCCGCTGCAGCTGCAGGCCGAAGAGGTGAGCGCGGTACACTGGATGAGCCTGGCCGAGATTGCCGAGCGCGCCAACGAATTTACCCCCGATTCCCTGCTCGCCATCGCCACCTGGCAGGCGAGACGCTAACGAGCGTCAGACATTTTTCTCGCCAGAGACAAGACGGGCAGCCTGATGGCTGCCCGTTTTCATTTGTACATTTGTGCATCTGTCTAGGTGGCTACACCAGCTTGAGGCGCCGGTTGGTGCGTCCGCACGCGCTGTGCTTGGCGAGCCAGTGACCTTGCCAGTCGGTGACCAGCCGCAGCAGCGGATACTCCAGATCGAGCCGGGTCACCACCAGCTGGCCTGTTTCATCGCCACTCACGGGGTTGCCGCTGGTGGGATCGATGATTTCGACGATGCAGCTCTCGTTGACGATAAAACCCTGACCGGGCTGACTCTCGTAGGCCACCACCCCCACATCCTGCCACACCAGACAGTTGAGGGCCGCAATGCCGTGAACGGCGCGCAGTGGTGCGGTTTCGGGATGAGTGGCTTCGCACAGCAGGGCGCGGCGCAGCGAGTCGGTGGGGATCTCCGCCGCCTCGGCCGCTTCCAGCAGGTCGAGCAGGGTCACCAGCGGACCGACGTAGCCGGTAGGTTGATAGCGCAGCAGCGCCTCCAGCTGGCGTTGGGTATCGTGTGGCCCGCAGGGCACCACGGGGGCACCCAGCTGGCGGGCGCCGTTATCGAAGATAAAGGCGGTGGGGCCGGCGTGATAGTCGTGGCCGTTGAGCATCACTTCCCCCGCCTTGAAGCCGGCGGCAAACAGCGCCCGAGCGGCGCCCCACCAGTCTGCCCCGGCATACTCGGGGATGGCCAGCTGGCCCGGACAGGAGAAGACCCGCAGCGCCTGACTGGCCGGACGGCCGGTGAGACCGGCAAAGGGGGGGTGAGCCTGCTGGGCGGCAAACAGCTCTGTGGTGTCGAGCAGCGGCAGGGTGGCCAGCTCTGCCAGATCCTCGAGGTGACATTGGCGATAGGCGCTGGAGTAACCGGCGCAGTATTGACTGACATGGGTAAGCTGATGATTGAGCTGGTCCAGTTGCTGTTGTTCGCGCAGGGCGGGGGGACGAATTTCCAGACCATCGTAGTAGTGTTGCATGGGGCCTCCTGGCGCCGTGAAACCTGCTCAAGAGTAGTCTGCCCGAGCGGAAAATGCCCGTCCGCCATCGGTGATCCGGCTCACGGTTCCGGTTGGGATGGCTTATCACATCGGGTTAAACTGGCCACTTTCCACCACGACTCAGGATGAGAAGCCATGATTGCTGTCGGACAACCCCTGCCTGCGGGCGAATTTACCTTTATTACCCCGGAGGGCAAGCAGCAGCGGGATAGCCACACGCTGTTTGCCGGTAAAAAAGTGGTGCTGTTTGCGGTGCCCGGCGCCTTTACTCCCACCTGCTCCAATGCCCATCTGCCCGGTTACGTGGTGCTGGCCGATCAGTTTATGGCCAAAGGGGTGGATGCCATCTGTTGTCTATCGGTCAACGACGCCTTCGTGATGCGTGCCTGGCAGACGGCCCAGAATGCCGAGGCCATCACCATGCTGGCGGATGGTGATGGCAGCTGGAGCCTGGCGTTGGGTCTTGCCAAGGATACCGGCGCCTTTGGTGGCATCCGCGCCCAGCGCTTTGCGTTGATCGCCAACGATGGTGTGGTCGAGCGGCTGTTTGTGGAGGCGCCCGGCAAGTTCGAGGTCTCCGATGCGGCGAGCCTGCTGGCCGCGTTGTGAAATGTTAATCACGGTTTGATTTCCTCTTGAATTGGGAAATGGCATCGCTACACTGGGCGCCACTTTCTCATGGTGCCGGCAGGGTTTGCTGGCGTTCCTGTTTGCTGACGAAGAGATGAAGATCCTATGACCCTGGCTTTTGTTGCCCTGATTGCCGGACTGGCGCTGCTGGTCTGGAGTGCTGACAAGTTTGTCGATGGTGCCGCCGCCACCGCCCGTTATGCGGGGATGCCGCCGCTGCTGATCGGCATGGTGATCATCGGTTTTGGCACGTCGGCACCGGAGATGGTGGTCTCGGCGCTGGCGGCCTCCCAGGGCAACCCCGGCTTGGCGCTTGGCAACGCCTATGGCTCCAACATCACCAATATCGCGCTGATCCTGGGTCTGACGGCTCTTATCAGTCCCATCGCGGTGGCCTCTCAGGTGGTGCGCAAGGAGATCCCGATACTGCTCGGCATTACCCTGCTCTCCGGCGCCCTGCTGATGGATGGTCATCTCGGTCGGATGGATGCGGCTATTCTCGGCGTCGTCTTCGTTGCCCTGATGGGCTGGTCCATCTGGGCTGGCATGAATGGCAAGGGGGATGCGCTGGATAGCGAGACCGCCGAGGATATCGAAAGCGAGGGGATGTCCCTCAAGAGCGCCATTATCTGGTTGGTTGTCGGGCTGGTGTTGTTGATCGGTGCATCCCGCTTGCTGGTGTGGGGGGCGGTGACCATCGCTCAGGCGCTCGGCATCAGCGATCTGGTGATTGGCCTCACTATCGTCGCGGTCGGGACCTCGCTGCCTGAGCTGGCCTCATCGCTGATCGCCATTCGCAAGAATGAGCATGATCTGGCGCTCGGCAACGTGATCGGTTCCAACCTGTTCAATACTCTAGCGGTGGTGGGGATTGCGGCAGCGATTCACCCGCTCGACGTGGCGTCCGAGGTGCTCACCCGTGACTGGAGCATCATGATGGGGCTGACCCTGTTGCTGCTGGTGATGTGTCTGGGTCGCAAGGGGCAGGGGCGGATCAACCAGCTGGAGGGGGGCGTGCTGCTGGCCTGCTTCGTCGCCTATACCGGTTGGTTGCTGACTAGCCAGTTTATCTGATTGGGTTTGGTGAAATGAGAGAGGGGGAAGCTCAAGCTTCCCCCTCTTGTTTTTGCTCGGTGAGTCTGTTGGCCGTCAGGCTACTGCCACCAGCTTCTGCCCCTTCTGGCTGCTGTCCAGAATGAGGATGCTCGCCTTGGGGAAGAAGTTGAAGGTGGAGGCCGAGGCCCAGGTGTAGGCACCCATCACCTTGCCAATCACCAGTTCGCCGATAGCCAGATCCGGCAGCATGATCCCTTCGCGGATCACGTCCACGCTGTCACAAGTCGGGCCGGAGAGCACCGAGTTATGCTGCTCGCCGCTGGCATAGGGGGTGCTCACCGGATAGGTGACGTGGTCATAGAGCTGGCCGTTGTAGCTGCCGTAGAGGCCGTCATCCAGGTAGTACCAGATCTTGTCGCCACGGTGGGCCTTGCCCATCACGCTGGCGACCGAGGTCATGGCCGGTGCGCTGATAAAGCGGCCCGGTTCGGCAATCTTCTGCACCGTGGCGGGCAATTTGGCCAGCGCTTCGCGGATCGGGGCGCAGAAGCCGTCGATGTCGAACTCGCCTCCCTCATAGTCGACCGGGAAACCGCCGCCGATATCCAGCACCCAGGGCTTGAGCCCGAGCGCCCAGGCCTGCTCCATGATCTCGCGGCAGGCGTCGATGGCCTGCACATGGCGGCGGGCGTGAGGCACCTGGGAGCCGACGTGGAACGACAGCCCCATCACCTTGATCCCCTTGGCGTGGGCCAGCTGCAGTAGCGGCAGCGCCTGCTCCGGGGTGCAGCCGAACTTCTTGGAGAGATCGACCTTGGTCTCGGGGTTCGGGAAGCTGACCCGCAGCAGCAGTTTCACTTCGTCCTTGTAGGGAATGAACTTCTCCAGCTCCAGCGGGTTGTCGTAGACAAACACGGTGCAACCGAACTCCAACGCATAACGGATATCGCTGTCGCGCTTGATGGGATGGGTATGAATGCAACGTCCCGGGCGAACCCCCTGACTGCGCACCAGATCCACTTCGCCATTGGTGGCGAGATCGAAACAGGCCCCCTCTTCCTTCAAGACAGAGACCACAGCCTCGTGGGGCAGGGGTTTGAGTGCATAGTGCAATCGTACATCGGGCAGGGCGGCGGCCAGCGCCCGATACTGTTTGCGGACGGCTGCCTTGTCGAGCAGCAGCAGGGGGGAGCCGAACTGTTCAACCAGCTGACGGTAATCTTGTGCGACCACATCTTTTGCAACCAGGGTCTCGTTCATTCTCTTTTGGTCATCCTTAGGGGGCGTGATATGCCCAAGCCATATGCGATTGAACCGGCGACGGCCGGGTCAGGCGAGCGGTCCGGTGGGACCAACCGAACACAGTGCATAAATTGATGGCAAAGTGCTTGGTTATGCGCCGGATTATCGGCTTATTGATTCTGTGTGCAAGCATTTTGATTGGATATGTTGGCAAGATTTTCTTGGCGAAACGAGAGGGCGCACTGTTCTCTATCCGGCACTTTTTCCGTTTGGGCCACATGTCATCTGCGAGCGCCTAACTTGTTGATAGTTAACTAACATTTAACATCCTCACCGATGCTCCGGTGGCAACAAAAAAAGTACAAACGGGGATGGCCAAGTGCGAGACAGCTCACATTTTTTGGATTAACATGCCAGCTTCCTAATCCAAACTAGTTCGGATGAAGGTAGCAGGAGAGCGATGGGGGACCATCCACCGAAGAAGTGAATCTTTCAGGTACCGGGCAACCGGTGTGGACTGCTACTGGACGATACTCTGGAGAGACCCGTTAAATCGGGCGCCGAAGGAGCAAGGCACCATGACGACCCGCAAGGGCTGGCTGGCGCCGGAAACTCTCAGGCAAAAGGACAGAGGGGATGGGATGGTTGTACCTGAGCTTGGAACTGTTCACGATCTGTAACGAGAGGTCGTCAGCAAGGTAAAGAGCAGCGCAGGAACCGGAGTGTATGTGAATACATGAGCCTCTCGGTCCCACATAAGCGAGCTGCACATGAGCCTTGATCACGGCCTCGCAGTAAGAGTGTGAACACGTTCTTGGCCTGCATCCGATCGCCTCTGGCCGATCGCGACACTTATGGGAAGATCATCCTTCTCCTCCTTAATCTTTGTTTTTTAAGGAGGATGCATGTCATCAATTCAATCGGCGTTAACCGCCATCGATAGTTTTATCTGGGGTCCACCCCTGCTGATCCTGCTGGTCGGGACCGGTATCTATCTCACCCTGCGTCTGGGTCTGCTTCAGATCGTGCGTTTGCCGCTCGCTCTGCGCTTGGTCTTTGGCCGCGATCAGGGGCAGGGCAAGCAGGGGGATGTCTCCAGCTTCGGTGCCCTCTGCACCGCCCTCTCTGCCACCATTGGTACCGGCAACATCGTCGGGGTTGCCACCGCCATCAAGCTCGGCGGTCCCGGTGCTCTGTTCTGGATGTGGATGGCGGCGCTGTTCGGCATGGCCACCAAGTACGCCGAGTGCCTGCTGGCGGTCAAATACCGCGAGCAGGATGCCAACGGCCAGATGGCTGGCGGCCCCATGTACTATCTGGAGAAGGGGCTGGGTTCCAAACCGCTCGCCAAGCTGTTTGCCCTGTTCGGTATCGGCGTGGCCTTCTTCGGCATCGGTACCTTCCCGCAGGTCAACGCCATCTCCGACGCCATGAGCCTCTCCTTCTCGGTGCCCCGTGAAGCGACTGCCGTGGTGTTGACCCTGATCGTGGCGCTGGTGACCCTGGGGGGCATCCAGTCCATCTCCAGCGTGTCGAGCAAGGTAGTGCCCTTCATGGCCATCTTCTACATCGTCGCCTGTCTCGGCGTGCTGGTGAACAACGCCAGCGCCCTGCCCGATGCCGTCATGCTGGTGATCGAGAGTGCCTTCACCGGCCATGCGGCGACCGGCGGCTTCGTCGGCGCCAGCATCATGCTGGCCATTCAGTCCGGGGTGGCGCGCGGGGTCTTCTCCAACGAGTCGGGACTGGGCTCTGCGCCCATCGCGGCGGCAGCGGCCAAGACCGACTCTTGCGTGGAGCAGGGGCTGGTCTCCATGACCGGCACCTTCATCGACACCATCATCATCTGTACCATGACCGGCCTGACCCTGGTAGTGACCGGGGTGTGGGGTGGTGACTTGAGCGGTGCAGCCATGACCAGTGCCGCTTTTGCGCAAGGACTGGATGCCCATATTGGCCAGTATCTGGTGAGTATTGGCCTGCTGTTCTTCGCCTTTACCACCATCCTCGGCTGGAACTACTACGGCGAGCGCTGCACCGAGTATCTGTTCGGGGTGAAGGCGATCAAGCCCTACCGCCTCATCTATCTGGCGCTGGTGGCGAGCGGCGCCTTCCTCCATCTGGATATGATTTGGCTGTTGGCGGATATCGTCAACGGTCTGATGGCGGTGCCCAACCTCATCGGCCTGATTGGCCTGCGTCATGTGGTGATCGCCGAGACTCGCGCCTACTTTGGCCGCGACTGCGATACGGAGTCGGAACCCGAGCCGCAGACGGCCTGAACGCCTCCATTCGTTCCACGTTCGCCTTGAAAAGAACAAGCCACGACTCGGGTCGTGGCTTTTTTGTGCGCGGCACTATTTCCATGGACGGGGCGTGTTCCCTATCCCTCCGGGAGAGGATCAGGGTGAGGGGGGCAGCTCCTCGCTCAGCAGGCTCTCCAGACGTGCTCGCACTTTCTCCACCAACGCCTCGTCGCCACCGTGCCAGTCAATGCTGTTTGCCAGTGTGGTGGAGGTTCCCGTCATAAAGCGCAGTTCGCCGCCCGCCAGTTCGTAGAAGCGGCTCGCCATCCTGGTTCCCTCATCCACATCACCCGCCACCAGCAGCATGGCTTGCGCCAGCACGGCGCCCTGGTGATCCTGCCCCGGCGCCAGCCATCGCTGGGCGGTGCCGGTGATCTTGCGTCCCCCGATCACCAGATTGTACTGACCATCGCAAAAGGAGCCGGGCACGAAGTCATAGCTTCCCGCAAGGCCGTACTCTGCCAACAGGCTCAGCAGAGGTGCCCCCAGCAGCCGGTAGTAGTGGGCGAGATCTGTGGTGGTGCGGGGCAATAGCAAGGAGAGGTTGAGAATGCCCGCCCCGTGGGGCACGGCAGTGCCGCCGCTGTCGCGCACATGCACCGGCCAGCCTTCAGCGGCCAGTTGCTGGCAGGCGGTTGTGTAATGGGGAAGCCGGGTATCCTTGCGGGTGACAATCAGGCATTGGGGCGCCTGCCAGAGGTGAGCGCGGGGCTGGCCATCACGGGCACAGTCGCGCAGCCAGTGCTGCTCTTGCGCCAGTATCTGTGCGGGTGAAGCGGTGTCGGGGAGGGGGGAGAGCAGGCGATAGGGCATGGCGGCATCCTCAAAAAAGGCTGCCCAGCACACTACCCGTGGCGGCTGGCAAGGTAAAGCCCCGCAGTGCGGGGCTTGGATTTGCTATCGGTGGGCGACGTCTCAGGAGTGACGCGCTTCGCGCTTTGGCAGCAGCAGGTTCATCACGATGGCGGTGATGCCACCGGTGGCGACGCCGTAGGAGAGCACGCTTCTGGCCAGTTCCGGCAGGTGTTGCAGTACCTCTGGCACCTGCGCGACCCCCAGTCCCATGGCGAGCGATACCGCCAGGATCATCAGGGCGCGGCGATCCAGCTCCTCGCGGGCGATGATGCGCACCCCGGCTGCGGCGATGGTGCCGAACATCACGATAGTGGCGCCGCCCAGCACGGGCTCGGGGATCTGCTGTACCAGACTGGCGACCGCCGGGAACAGGCCGAGCAGCGCCAGCATGGCGGCGATAAAGAGGCCGACATGGCGGCTGGCCACCCCGGTCAGCTGAATAACGCCGTTATTCTGGGCGAAGGTGGACATGGGGAAGGTGGAGAAGACCGCCGCCAGCATGGAGTTGGCGCCATCGGCCAGTACGCCACCCTTGATCCGTTCCATATAGACAGGCCCTTCCAGCGGCTCGCCGGAGATATCCGAGGTGGCGGTCATGTCGCCGATCGCTTCGAGCGCCGTCACCACGAAGATGATGGCGAGCGGCACGAACAGCTGCCAGTCAAAGCCGAGCCCGTAGTGGAGCGGAATGGGCACCATCACCAGCGGACCATCGAAGGTGGGGGGGCTCACTTTGCCCAGCAGCAGCGCCGCGGCATAGCCCGCCAGCATGGCGATCATGATGGCGGAGAGGCGCAGCCAGGGGTTGCGGCTGCGTTGCAGCAACACGATGAGGCCAAGTACTAGCAGGGAGAGGAAGAGGTTGGTGTGGCTGGCGAAGCTGCCATCAGAGAGGGCCGCATAACCGCCGCCCATGCTGATCAGTCCCACCTTGATCAGGGTCAGGCCGATCAGCAGTACCACGATACCGGTCACCAGCGGGGTGATGATCCGTTTCACCAGATGGAGGAAGCGGCTCATCACCACTATGGTCAGAGCGGCGGCCAGCATGGTGCCGAACAGGGTGCCCAGCAGATCCTCGGTGGGCATGGCCGCCTGCTTGAGGGCAAGACCGGAGGCGATGATGGGGCCGAGGAAGTTGAAGCTGGTGCCCTGTACCGAGAGCAGGCCGGAACCGATGGGGCCGAAGCGGCGGGTTTGAATGAAGGAGGCGATGCCGGACATGACCAGCGACATGGAGACGATATAACGGGTGTCGGCGGCAGGGAGGCCGAGGGCATTGGCGATAATCAGGGGCGGGGTAATGATGGCGACAAACATGGCGAGCATATGCTGCAGGGCGGCGAACAGCGTCTGGGGCAGAGGCGGTACATCGTCTATGCCGTAGACCAGTTCGCTATGGGCTCGCCTGGGGGGATGTGCCTCCGGGGTGATGCGTGTGGCAGCAGCCTGTTCCATAAGTACCTCGAATTGTGTGGGGAGGGGGGAGAAAATTGGGCGCTATTGTAGTGATTGAAATGACGCTGACCAGCGCTAATTATGCGAAAAAAGGTTTATTTTCTGATGGGTTGAAACGTTTGCGCGCGGCGATTATCATCTGTCGGTTTGTGTGACCTGTCTCACGGTTTAATTTCCCCTTGCCCCCCCCCGCCTCGGTGTAGAATGAGCCCTCTGTAGTTGTGTGGAGATTCTGGTGCTGAAATTGGCGGAGTTCTGGAGTGCCAAGGTTCACTCCGAAGACTTTACTCGTACCCGCATGGGATTTATGACGGTGCGTTTGCGCCTGCTTACCTGTCTGTTGATGATCGGTTTGCCGGCCTGGGCGGTGGTGGATTGGGTCACCTTGCCCGCCATCCATTTCGAGCAGCTGTTCCAGGCCAGGATCTTCTGCACCCTGGCGTTGTCGCCGCTCATTCCGCTCTCTTATCTTATTCATTTCAAACGGGAACGGATGAAGCTGGCCCTGGGCTACCTGATGGCCGTGATGATGCTCTTCTCCCTCTTCTGCCTGCACAGCTTTGGCGCAGAACAGGAGCTGCAGGCGGGTTACGTGGCCTTTCCCTATCTGCTGATCACTCTGTTTGCCATCTTCCCCATTCCCCTCTCCCTCGGTTTGCAACTGGCTGGTGTGGTGCTGGTGACCATGTTGCTGGGCCACTGGCTGTTGGTGGGCCAGACCATCTGGAGTCAGGCCACCCTGAATCAGGTGTGGGTGCTCGGCATGTTTACCATGGCCAGCTGTTGGGTGCAGTGTGGCCAGCTCAACATGCTGCTGCGGCTCTATCGGGAATCCACTACCGACGAGCTGACCGGCATGATGAACCGCCGCTTGCTGATGAAGCAGCTGGAGCAGGCCAGAGAGAAGCTGAAAGCCAAAAAGAAGCCCTTTGCGGTGATGCTGCTCGATCTCGATCGCTTCAAGCGGATCAACGATATCTACGGCCATCTGGCGGGGGATGCGGTGCTCAAGGAGGTGGCTACCACCCTGGGCGAACAGCTGGAGCCCGACATGGTGCTGGGGCGTTATGGCGGCGAAGAGTTTGCCATCCTGATGCACAACTGCGCCGATCCGGCGCTGGCGAGCAAAATGGCCGAGCGGCTGCGCATTGCCGTCGAGGCGCGGCTGGTGAAGAGCCCCACCTCGGACGAATTGCTGGAGGTGACGGTGAGTATCGGGATTGCCATGGCCCGTGCCGATGACACCATCGATATTCTGATCAACCGCGCCGACGAGTGTCTCTATCAGGCCAAGATGGCGGGACGCAACTGCGTGGTGGTCGAGGGGCAGAACAGCGGAAAAACAGATGCCGCCTGAGGGCGGCATCGTGTTGGCAAGGTACTGGTGAAATCAGGCTAGCTTGTACTTGCCGGAGAGCTGCTGGGCCAGCAACTTGAACATGTTGAAGACCGCCATGGTCTTGCCGGTCGGGGTGCCATCTTCGGCCAGGAAATACTCCCCCTTGAACACCAGAATATCCCCCTTCTGCTCCACCGAATCGGCGCGCATACCGTGGATGAAGTCTTCGTGGCTCTTGATGATCTTGTTGGCCATCTCAAGCAGGGCAGTCTCGGTGATCAGCTCTTTTTGTGGTTGCATGCTCGTCTCCTTAAACGACTACTGGACAGGGAAACCGTGGATCCCTGCCTCTGATTGAAGAGGCGCCCAGCATACTGCAAACAGGGTTTTTCTGTCATTGATATGACCCCGATTTGTGGCTGTTTATCCGATCACCAGATTCTTAAGCCAGCGGCGCTGGCGAATGCGGCGCTGCACCAGCAGCACCTTGCTGAACTCCTCCAGCAACACCACCGCCACCACCCAGGAGAGGGGCCAGCCGAGCACAGTAACGGCCACCCAGGCGAGCGGGATGCCGATGCACCACATGCCGACGATATCGATAAAGATGCTGTAGTTCACATCGCCGCCGGAGCGCAGCACCCCGATGATCCCCACCATGTTGAACACCTTGAGCAGCATCCCCAGACACATGATGCCGAGCACCTGTCCCGCCTCTGTCATCAGCTCGGGGGGCAGGTTGCCGACCCATTGCAGCAGGTTGGCTTGCAGCAGCCAGACCGCGATCCCCACCAGCAGCGCACCAATCGGTGCCAGCAGCAGGAACAGCTGGGAGTGCTGCCAGGCTACCTCGTACTCCTCGGCCCCGAGCCGATGACCGAGCAGGGTCGAGCAGGCCACTGCCAGCCCGAAGAAGAGGGAGATAAGGATGCTCTCAAGGGTGCCGAGGGTGGTCATGATGGCCAGCGAATCAGTGCCAAGATGGGCGTAGAGAAAGCCGTAAATCAGCATGCCGAACGCCCAGAGCCCGTCATGGAACAGCAGCGGCAGGGCGATCAGGGTAAAGCGCACCACCTCCTTGCGTTTGAAGGCGGCCAGCCAGTCATTTTTTCGCGGGATCAGGCGCGCCTCGTAGCGTCTCACGTAGATCAGCAGCAGGGTCGTTTGCAGCAGGCGGGAAAGGGTGGTGCCCCAAGCCGAGCCGGCCACCCCCATCGCCTCGAAGCCGAAGTGACCGAAGATGAGGGCGTAGTTGAGGATGACGTTGGCGATGATGGCGATAATGCCGATGCGGGTTGGTGCGGCGGCATTGCCGACCGAGCGCAGGGCTGACTCCAGCGGTACCACGATGGCGGTACAGAGGATGGTGGCGCCGGTGATCATCAAAAACTGATCCGCCAGTGCCCGTAGCGCCGGATCCTGACTGGCAAAGCCCAGCACGCTGCCTGGCGATAACACATAGATGAAGGCAAAGGGCAGGGTGACCAGCAGGGCGCCCACTATTGCCAGTGCCAGGGAGCGGCGCACCCCGGCCATCTCCCCGCGCCCGAAGTATTGTGCTGCCAATACCGAGACCCCGCCCGCGAGGCCCGCTATCACCAGCAGATTGAAAAAGAAGACCCGGTTACCCAAGCCGACCGCCGCCACTGCCGTGGTGCCAAGCTGGCTCACCATCATGATATCGATGAGACCGAGCAGGGAGAACATCATGGACTGCAGCGAGACAGGCAGGGCCAGCCGCCACAATCGGGTCATGAACTCGCGATCGGTGGTTTGTTTTAAAATCGCTTGCCAATAATTCATTAGTGTTAACCGGGTTTGAGAAAAGCAAGGTTTGTCATGGGTATGATAGGGGCATGTCGGGACGTTCTCACTGTGAGTGCCTCTCGGTTTTCTTGTGCAAAACTATCCTGTTGAGGTGTTATGCCATTTGCCAGCGAGTGTCTGGAGATAGCACCAGCCTGTGAAGAGCAGATGCTGGGACGTGAAGGGCTGCCCCTGCTCGGCGAGGCGGGGATCTTCCTTAGCGGGCTTTCCAAGATCCGCGATCACTACCTGATCCGCCGCAATCGCCCCGAGTTTCACATCCTGATGGTGAGTCATGACGAAGGGGGGGCGCTGCTCACCGACGAGGGGGAGCAAGCCATTCCGGCCGGGTCGCTGATTTTCCTGCCCGCCGCCGTGCCCGGCGGTCTCAAGCTGATTGGCGAGCGCTGGCAGATCAGCTGGATTTTGCTCGATGATGTACCGCGCTGGCAGCATCTGCACCGCCTCGGTCACCGTATCTGGCAAGGGGATGGCGGCGATCAGCTCTACCATCTGCTCAGCCTGATGCAGGGGGAGGGGGTTCGCTCCCCGCTGCAGCCCCAACTGCTCAGCCTGTTGTTGGCGCTGCTGGAGCGCACCCTGCAAGGGGAGGTGCGCGGCACCCCGGAGCTGCGGTTGCAGGCGCTGTTTCGCCGGGTGGAGGCGCGCCTGGACGAACCCTGGAGTGTCGCCCTGCTGGCCGAACAGATGGCCTGCTCCGTGCCCCATCTGCACCGGCTCTGTCAGCAGGCGTTTGGCATGGGGCCCATGGCCAAGGTAACCGAGCTCAGAATGAACAAGGCGCGCCAGCTGCTGCTCTATACCAACTGGCCACTTGGCGAGCTGGCGGCACGGGTCGGTTACAGCGATGGGGCCAACTTTGCCAACCGCTTTCGTTGTCTGACTGGTCAGACCCCGGGGGCATTTCGTCGACTCGGTCGCAAACCTTTTGCAACGGATATGCAAACTCTTTGAAATTAATGACACAAGCCCCTAGGATCGGCGGGTTCCTGCGTCTAGCTAACCGTTTAGGTACCAAGATCCATGTTTGAAGATAATAACCAGAAACGTCCCCTCTACATTCCCTACGCCGGTCCCGCCCTGCTGGAGACCCCCTTGCTCAACAAGGGCAGCGCCTTCACCAGCGAAGAGCGCAGCAACTTCAACCTCGAAGGCTTGCTGCCCCAGAATATCGAGACCATCGAAGAGCAGGCCGAGCGCGCCTATCGCCAGTTCATGGCGTTTGGCAACGACATGGACAAGCACATCTATCTGCGCAACATCCAGGATACCAACGAGACGCTGTTCTACCGTCTGCTGCACAACCACCTGACCGAGATGCTGCCGGTCATCTATACCCCGACTGTCGGCAAGGCGTGCGAAGAGTTCTCCAACATCTATCGCCGTGCCCGTGGCCTGTTTATCTCCTATCCGGACAAGGACAGGATCGATGACATGCTGCAAAACGCCACCAAGCAGAACGTCAAGGTGATCGTGGTGACCGATGGCGAGCGCATTCTGGGTCTGGGCGATCAGGGGATCGGCGGCATGGGTATCCCCATCGGTAAGCTGTCGCTCTATACCGCCTGTGGCGGCATCTCGCCCGCCTACTGCCTGCCGGTGGTACTGGATGTCGGCACCAACAACCAGCAGCTGCTGAACGACCCCTTCTATATGGGGTGGCGCAATCCGCGCATCTCCGGTGAAGAGTATGCGGAGTTCGTCGATGCCTTCATTCAGGCGGTCAAGCGCCGCTGGCCAGACATTCTGCTGCAGTTCGAGGATTTCGCCCAGAACAACGCCATGCCGTTGCTCAACCGCTACAAGAACGAGCTCTGCTGCTTCAACGATGATATTCAGGGCACAGCGGCGGTGACGTTGGGCAGCCTGATTGCAGCCTGCAAGGCCTCCGGCGCCAAACTCTCCGAGAAGCGGGTGGCTTTCCTCGGGGCAGGTAGCGCGGGCTGCGGTATTGCCGAGCAGATCGTTGCGCAGATGAAGGCCGAAGGGCTGACCGATGCACAGGCTCGTGGCCGGGTCTTTATGGTGGACCGTTTCGGTCTTATCACCGACAAGATCCCCAACCAGCTCGACTTCCAGCGCCGTCTCTCCCAGCCGGTGGAGCGGATCAAAGACTGGCCGGTGGGGGACAATATCTCCCTGCTGGAGGTGATGGAGCACGGTCGTCCGGACATCCTGATCGGGGTCTCCGGCCAGCCGGGTCTGTTCACCGAAGAGGTGGTCAAGACCATGCACAAGCACTGTGCCCGCCCCATCATCTTCCCGCTCTCCAATCCCACCTCCCGGGTCGAGGCGACCCCGGCAGATCTCATCCGCTGGACCGATGGTCAGGCGCTGGTGGCAACCGGTAGTCCGTTTGCACCGGTGGAGCACAAGGGCAAGCGCTATGTCATCGCCCAGTGCAACAACTCCTTTATCTTCCCGGGGATTGGCCTTGGCGTTATCGCCTCCGGCGCCACCCGGGTGACCGACGCCATGTTGATGTCGGCCAGCCGCGCGCTGGCGGAGTGTTCACCGCTGGTGAAAGGGGAGGAGGGCTCCCTGCTGCCGGATCTGGCGGATATCCATCAGGTTTCCCGCTACATCGCCAAGATGGTGGCCAAGACCGCCATGCTGCAAGGCAAGGCGGTGCAGACCCCGGACGAGGTGATCGATCAGGCCATCGAAGCGAACTTCTGGCATCCGGAATATCGTCGCTACCGCCGCACCTCGTTCTGATTGGACGGGGCGTGAATACCACGGCAAAGCAAAAGGGATGCGAAAGCATCCCTTTTTTTGTGCACCTTGCACAGAGCCCCTCTCACACGTCTGGCTGCTCTCTTCGTTTATTGTTCGGCTGGCTGCGCGGCAGGGGCCTCGGGGGCCCCCTGAGTGCCAGTGACCCTGACCTCTACCCGGCGATCAGGTCCAAGGCAGTCGATCAGCGCGGCTTTGGCCTTGATGGCATCACACTGGTTGCCGGTGACCGGGTTGCTCTCGCCATTGCCCTGAATGCTCACCTTGTCGGCGGGCAGCCCCTTGCCGATCAGGAAGTCGGCGACTGTTTTTGCCCGCGCCTCGGACAGCGCCTGATTGTTGGCATCCGAGCCGATACGGTCGGTATACCCCATCACGACCGCACTGCCATCCTTGGGCTGTACATCGACGATCTGCTGGTAGAGAGCGTCCAGCGCGCTCATCCCTTCCGGTTTGAGATCGGCCTTGCCAAAGGCGAACAACACGTCGGAACTGAGGTTGAAGGTCTGATCCACCACCTCGGGTTCAACGGGTGGCGGAACCACGACCGGAGCTGGGGTGGGGGCGGGCTCGGCAGGTTGGCTGCGGTTCGGGTGGATCACCAGCTCCAGGGTGGCGGTGCTGACGTCGCTGACCCAGCGCTGGGTACCGCTGTTGGCTTTGCCGTTATCCGGATCATCGCCAACGCGCACTATGTAGCGGTAGCGCGCCTGCAGATCGACCCAGTCATGGAGCCGCGCCGTCAGGCCCAAGCCTGCCAGCGGTGCCAGGTTGTCGTCCCCGCCGTTGACTGATTCGACGTGATAGATATAGCCACCGCCCTCGGCAAACACCGAGAACATCTCGCTGAGCGGCAAGCGGCCAATCACTGACAGGGTTGCCCCCTTGCTGTTGAAGTCATGGCCGCTGATATCCCAGTCTCCGGTGGAGAGATAGCCAATCTCGGCTCCCAGATTTTCCGTGAAGTTGTAGCCGCCAAACAGGGAGAGCGCAGTCGCATCCTTGCTGACATCCTGACTGAAGTCATTTAAATCGTGCGCAATGGCCCAGCCACCGCCGACCCCGGCATACCAGTCGTGAACCGGTACCGCTTGTGCGCCTGTGCTCGCCAATGCCAGTGCAATCCACACAGGTTTTACTCTTATGTTCATCGCGTATCCTCGTCGATGTTTGGTGTAGTGGGGATTTTTGTTAGTAAAACCCCACACTTATTTATAGGTGACGGGCTGTTTTTAACCACCCGGGAGGTATGGATAGTGGCAATAAGTGAACCCATGTCACTGAAACGATGCGGGAGGGAGGAAGGTGGTCTGCGGTGAGTTACAAAAGAGCCAAAAAAAGGAGGCCAGGTGGCCTCCTTGTTATGTCGGACTGCAGGATTACTGTGTGACTTGCTGCACGCCGGTGACGCGCACTTCGACGCGGCGATCCGGTGCCAGGCAGGAGATCAGCTGAGCCTTGCCCTTGACGCTGTTGCACTGGGTGCCAGTGACCGGATTGGCTTCACCGCGACCTTCGATGGCAACCTTGCCAGCTGGCAGACCCTTGCCAACCAGGAAGTCGGCCACGGTACGGGCGCGCGCTTCGGAGAGTTTCTGGTTGTAGGCATCAGAGCCGATACGGTCGGTGTAACCGACGACCACGGCGCTGCCATCTTTTGGCTGAACGTCAACGATCTGCTGATACAGGGTGTTGAGCGCTGCGACACCTTCTGGCTTGAGGGTGGATTTGCCAAAGGCAAACAGCACGTCAGAGCTCAGGGCAAAGTTCTTGTCGACCAGTACCGGCTCGGGAACCGGCTCAGGGGCAGGAGCTGCCACCGGGGCTACATAGGAGGTGCGGTTCGGGTGCATCACCAGCTCCAGGGTGGCGACGCTCATGTCGCTCTCCCAGGTTTTCTGCTCGTCACCCAGACTCCACAGGTAGCGGTAGCGGGCTTGCACATCAATAAGGTCGGAGATCTTGGCAGTCAGCCCCAGACCGGCTAGCGGCGCGGTGCCGTTGTCGCTGTTGCCATTGCCGTTGACGTGATTGAAGTAGGCACCACCTTCAGCAAACACCGAGAAGATGTCGCCCAGCGGCAGACGGGCGATACCGGAGAGGGTTGCACCCTGGGTTTTGAAATCGGCACCGTCAACGCCCGCTTTACCGGCGTAGAGGTAGCCCAGTTCGGCTGAGTAGTAGTCGTTGAAGTTGTAACCGCCGAACATGCTCAGTGCGGTGGCATCTTTATCGGTGTCTTTGCCAAAATCATCCAGATTGTGGGCATATGCCCAGCCAGCACCGATACCGGTGTACCAGTCATCGGCAGCCTGGGCTGTGGTGCCTGCGGCGGCCAGCGCCAGTGCAATCAGGGTAGGAGCCATTTTGAGTTTCATCGGTTTATCCTCGTTGTGTTAGCCCGGGTCGGGCAATGCACAGGGCGGGATCGCACTTTGTTAATGAAATTTGAACAGGCAGATCGTCTGTGATCTAATCGCGTCTCCATGCAGGAG
>NZ_JAPCJA010000056.1:0-28059 GCF_027707745.1 Aeromonas sp. QDB23 | reverse complement strand
ACAGGCCTATAAGTATTTGTTTTGTAGGCAAAAAACTATTTTTAATTTTTAACAAAATGTTCACGATCTCGCCCTGTGTTAACGACCGTTATTGACCAACGGTTCAGGCAATGTGATCGAGGCCCGATGTTAAATTAAAAACATCGGGCTAATTGTGCTGAACTTGATATAAAACAAGGTTCTTTGATTTTTTCAAAAAATCGCTAACTCTCGCTTTTTTATGACAAAAAAAGCGTTGCCAGTCACAGAAATTTGCCACAAAATGGCGACCGTTACGGAAGTTGATGGGGTCTGGTGGCCTCCTCGGTCTTCAAAACCGATGTGAGCCGAGAAGGCTTTGGCAGGTTCGATTCCTGCCTCTTCCGCCAAATTTATCTATTGAACAAATACTCTCTCGCTGAATTTTTCGGCCTGAATGTTATTTCCATTGTTTGTTCAATATGTTTGAAGTAATACCTTAAAAAAGGTGCTTGCCGCTTGCCAATATAATCCGAACTCAGGTTATCTCGCTGGCCAAAAATTAATTTATCAGTATTGATGAATGCATTAATTTATACCCGCTCATTGATGCACCCAGTTTGCACTCATCCGCAAATCGCCAGCAGTGCCATAACCCGTCAGCTCGGCCTCTCTATCGGCAAACCGGTGCGCATCCCGAACCCACGCATTGCACTGGTAATCCCATGCCGAACTCGTCTCACGCGCCAGCCATCCCCCACCGCCAGCCCGCATCAGGTACGGCTGCCGACGATTCTCTGCCAGATTCACAGCAACAGCCCAACCAGCAACAAACACGCCGTTTGCCACAAGTGGAACAGCTGCTGCAGCAACCCTTTCTCGCCGGTTTTATCGAGGCGCTGAGCCGCCCGCTGGTGACTCAGGCGGTGCGCGACACCCTGAGCGAGCTGCGCCAGAGCGAAGATTTTCGCCTGCATGGCGTCGCCCCCGAGCAGATCGAGGCGCTGATTGCCAAACGCTGCCAACAGCAGTTGCGCCAGCGTCAAACCCGGGTGATCAACGCCACCGGCACCCTGGTGCATACCAATCTGGGGCGTTCGCCGTTAAGTGCCGATCTGTGGGACGAGGTGCGTGACCTCAACACCGGCTACAACAATCTGGAGCTGGATCTCGCCACCGGCAAGCGCGGCGGGCGCAAGGGGCTGATCGCCCCCCTGCTCCGTTGCCTCACCCAGGCCGAGGATTCGCTGGTGGTCAACAACAACGCCGCCTCGCTCTTTTTGCTGCTGCAGGAGGTGGCCAAGGGGCGCGAGGTGATCGTCTCGCGTGGCGAGCAGATCCAGATTGGCGGCGGCTTTCGCATCCCCGACATTCTGGCCCTCTCCGGCGCCAAACTGGTGGAGGTGGGCACCACCAATATCACCACTGCCAAAGATTACCTCGATGCCATCACCGATCAGACCGCGCTGGTGCTGATGGTGCACAGATCCAATTTCGCCATTCGCGGCTTTACCGAATCCCCCGATATCGGCGAGGTGGCCCGCGCCCTGCCCGAGCAGGTGGTGCTGGCGGTGGATCAGGGCTCTGGCTTGACCAGCGAAGATTTTGCGCCGGACGAAACCTCGGTGCGCCAGTACATCAAGGCGGGGGCGGATCTGGTCTGCTACTCAGGTGACAAGCTCTTGGGTGGCCCGCAAGCGGGCATCATCAGCGGCCGTAGCGACCTTATCAAGCGGCTGGAAAAACACCCCATGATGCGCACCTTCCGCCCGAGCCGCATCGTCTACTCCCTGCTGGAACGCCTGCTCATCCACAAGCTCAACAAATCCCCCATCGGCGAGGGCATCGCCCAGCGCACCTTGAGCAACCCGGCCGCCATGCAGGCGCGAGCCTCCCGGCTGATGGCCGCCCTGCCCGGCTGCTTTGTGCCCGTTCCCGCCCAGCTGGTGGTGGGCGGCGGCACCTTGCCGGATGAGTTCTACCCGGCCCCTGCGCTCGAATGCACCGACCCGCGCCCGGCCCAGCAGTTGCTCGATGCCCTGCGGGAACTGCCGGTGCCGGTCATTGCCACCGTGCGCCAGCAGAAGGTGCTGCTCAATATGGCCACCCTGCTGCCGACCGAGATGGAACTGCTGATCGCCCAACTCAGGGAGTTGCTGCTCCCCGCCCCGTTCAATGCAACAAATGCGACCGAGGAGCCCTGATCCCATGACTTCCTATCGCACCGTTATCGGCCTTGCTGGCCACGTAGATCACGGCAAAACCCTGTTGATCAAGGCCCTCACCGGCATCACCACGGCCCGCGCCCATGAGCAGGCCATCGGCATGACTCAGGATCTCGGCTTTGCCCACTTCGACGACGGTCAGGGCAACACCATAGGCGTCATCGACGTGCCCGGCCACGAGCGCTATATCCGCAATATGGTGGCGGGGCTCTGGAGTCTGGATCTGGTGCTGCTGGTCATCGCCGCCGACGAGGGGTGGATGCCGATGACCGGCGATCACCTGCGCCTGCTCAAGGCGATGGGGGTGCCGCGCCTCTTGGTCTGCATCAACAAGTGTGATCTGGTCTCCCCCGACGAGCTTTTACTGCTTGAAGAGAGCCTGCTGGAACGGGTGATGGACGAGAGCAGCATGGTGCCCGATATCGTCAGCGTCAGCGCCAAAACCGGCGCCAATATGGCTGCCCTGCACACCGCCATCGTGCGCCAACTTGCCGATCTGCCAGCCTCACAAGCTGCCCGCGAGCAGAGCGCCCCGCGACTGTATGTAGACCGTGTCTTTACCGCCAATGGCACCGGCACAGTGCTCACCGGCACCTTGCAACAGGGCCGCCTCAAGGTGGGGGACAAGCTGCGCCTCTACCCCGCCGATCGGGAGGTGCAGGTGCGCTCCCTGCAGGCCTATCACCAGAGCGTCGACGAGATTGGCGCCGTCTGCCGGGTGGCGGTGGGCCTGAAAAAAGTGCCTCACAAGGAGGTGGCCCGCGGTCACTGCCTTACCAGCACTGCCGGTCAGTGCGAGGCGGCCACCCACCTTATCGTGCGGCTAAATGAGGTCGGCGGCAGCATCCGGGAACAGCGCAACCGCGAGGTTGAAATCGCCCTCGGCAGCTGGCATGGCCGGGCCCGTTTCGTGCCCATCAAGGATACCCGGCTGGCGCGGTTGATCTTTACCAGCCCCATCCCCTGCTTTTTCGGCCAGCCGCTCGCCATCATTCGCCACGGCAGCAGCGAACTGCTGCACGGCGCCCGCATCGTCTGGTGCGGCGACATCCACCCCGCCAGACGCAAGGCGCTGCACGCCCTGCTGGGCGAGCTGCCGGATCTGCTGGAACACTACAACCCGGCCGCCCTGCAACTGGGGCTCAACGGCTATGTGCTGGCCAGCCGCTTTCACCAGCGGCCCGAACAGGTCACCCCCCTCGCTGACTGGCTGCTGGACAACCACTGGCTGGCCCAAAGCCGCGCTCACCTGCTCGCTACGCTGGCCAGCGAACCGCTCAGCGCCGCCGAGCTCGCGACCCGCTTTGGCATCGCCCTGCCGGTCATTCAGGCCCTGCTCCAGCAGCTCAAAAGCGAGCAGCTTGTTCGCCTGCACCATGACAAGTGGCAGCCGGGCAACGGCGAGTCGGAAGATGATTTGGGGGAAGAGGCACAGCTGGTGCTCAAGGTGGTGCGAGATCAAGGCAAGGAGGGGTACGAGCCCGGTAAACTGGGCCCCGGCGGCGTGGAGCTGGATCCCTTTATCACCCGCAAGCTGCCCGCAGCCCTGCAGCAGGGCTTGCTGCAAAAAGGCGCGTTGCAAAAGCAGCTGCGCAACCTGGCGCGACTCAAGTATCTGGTGCAGCTCGATGGCCCCATCTACTACGACGCCGCCCTGTACAACCAGATGGTCGCCGCCGTGCTGGCGGGCCAGCAGGTGGGAGATCTGATCGACATGGCATCCCTCAAGGAGATCACCGGTTTGTCACGCAAATACGCCATTCCGTTCTGCCTGCGCATGGAGATGGATGGCTGGGTACGGCGCGAGGAGAACGAGCGCCGGGTACTGCGTTTGCCAGCCCCTCAAGATGAGATGGAGCCGGCATGAGCGCCACCATAGCCCCCTCTGGCTCTTCCAATCCTGTGGCCACCCGACTGCGCCGCGAATTTCATATCGACGGTATCGTGCAGGGGGTCGGCTTTCGCCCCTTCGTCTATGGGCTGGCGTTGCGCCACGGCCTTGCCGGCTATGTGTTGAACGATGCCAATGGCGTCACCATCGGCGCCGAGGGCTCCGCCGAGCAGCTGGCCAGCTTTGCCCGCGAACTGCGGGAGCTGGCACCGCCGCTTAGCCGCATCGATCATTTCAGCGAGCGGGAACTGCCCCTCGCTCATGATCCCGACTTTGATGGCCAATTTCATGGCCAGTTTCGAATTAAAGCCAGCCAGCAGCAGAGCGCCGCTACGGTGGCCATCTCGCCGGATCAGGGAATGTGCGAGGCGTGCGCCAACGATGTGGCCAACCCTGCGGATCGCCACCACCACTACCCCTTTACCAACTGCACCCACTGCGGCCCGCGCTACACCATCATCCGCCGCCTCCCCTACGATCGCCCCCATACCGCCATGGCGGACTTTGCCATGTGCCCGCGCTGCGCGGCAGCCTATGAAAACCCGCTGGACAGACGCTACCACGCCCAGCCGGTGAGCTGCCCCGAGTGTGGGCCGCATCTGACCTGGCGCAGCGGCCTCGGCGATGCGCTGGCCGAGCGTGGGGATGCCCTGCAGGCTGCCGCCCGCGCTCTGCAAGCGGGCGCGCTGATTGCGCTCAAGGGGATGGGGGGCTATCACCTGATATGCGATGCCCGCAATGAACAGAGTGTCGCCAGATTGCGAACGCTCAAGCGGCGCGCGCGCAAGCCGCTGGCGGTGATGATGGGCTCCCTTGCCGAGGCCAAATTGCATGTCACCGGCAGCGAAGAAGAGTGGCAGCTGCTCGCCTCTCAGGCCAGACCCATCACCTTGCTGCGCAAGCGAAAAAACGATGATCGGCTCTCAGAATCCCGACAGTCAGCCGCGCCGCTGGCCGAGGGGATCGCCCCCGGCATCCCCTACCTCGGCGTCATGCTCCCCTATACCCCGCTGCACCAGCTGCTGCTGGATGCCTGCGCCATGCCGCTGGTGGCCACCAGCGCCAATGGTCGCGGCAGCCCGATCCTTATCGAGTGCGAGGCGGTGGTCAGGGAACTCGGCAGCGAGATTGACGGCATCCTGGATCACAACCGCCCCATCCTGCACCCATGCGACGACAGTCTGGTGCAGTGGGCGGGCGGGCGGCGCCAGACTTTGCGCCTCGCCCGGGGCTATGCCCCCTGCACTCCCAGCCTGAGAGAGGCGGTCAGGGTGCCACTATTGGCAGTCGGGGCGCAGCAGAAGAACCAGCTGGCGCTGGCTTTCGGTCGCCAGCGCATTTACAGCCCCTATATCGGCGATCTGCACAGTTTGCCGATGCAGGGTCACTTCGAGCAGACTCTCGCCACCTTTCGCGATCTTTACGATCTCAAACCCGAATTGCTGGTCTCGGACTGCCACCCGGGCTACCTCAGCCATCTGTGGGCCAAGGGCTATTGCCGCGAGCACAGCGCCACCCATATCGAGGTGCAGCACCATCACGCCCACCTGCTGGCTGTGATGGCCGAGCACGACATCACGGGCCCTGTGCTGGGTTTTGCCTTTGATGGCACCGGCCTTGGCGATGACGGCACCCTCTGGGGTGGCGAGCTGCTGATCGCAGACATTCAGGGCTTTGAGCGCGTTGCCCACCTCAAACCCTTCAAGCTGATCGGCGGCGAGGCGGCCATTCGCGAGCCAATGCGCCAGCTGCTGGGGCTGCTGTTTGAATCGCACAGTCCTGAGCAGATCAGCGCCCTCGATATTCCGTTGATCAACACGTTGACCCCTGAGCGGATCAGCAATCTGCACCAGCTCTGGCATCTCGGTCGCAACGCCCCCTACACCAGCTCCATCGGTCGGCTGTTCGATGCGGTGGCGGCGCTCTTGGGGGTGATCGACACCCCCGATTACGAAGGCGAGGCCGGACTCCTGCTGGAGGCAGCCGCCTTGCAGCTAACCCCCGATGAAGCGCCCTTCCCCCTCGCCTTTGATCTCAGCCAATCAACGGAAGGGCCACTGCAGATCGAGTGGGCCGAGCTGATCCATACCCTTGTCAGCGAGCAGAGAAAAGGCACCTCCACCGCCATCCTGGCCGCCGGTTTTATCCGCGCCATCAGCGCTCTGGTCATCGCCCTTGCCGAGCGCTTCCCCGGCTATCCGGTGGTACTCGGGGGCGGCGTCTTTCAAAACCGGGTGCTGATAGACCAGCTGGTACCCGCTCTCGAAGCGGCCGGCCGGCAGGTATTGACCAGCGAAACCCTGCCACTCAATGACGGTGGCATCGCCGCCGGTCAGCTCTGGTTTGCCATCCACCATATTGCCACGCACCGCCCAACCACAGCCGGCTGTGCCACCTTGTCGGAGTCCTGAAATCAATGTGTCTATCCATCCCCTCTCAGGTGGTGCAGCTGCACCCCGAAGATAACTGCGTCACCGTCGACACCCTGGGGGTGCAGCGGCGCGTCAGCTGCATGCTGCTCGAGGAGCCCCTCCAGGTGGGCGACTATGTGCTGCTCCATATCGGTTTTGTGATGAGCAAGATTGACGAAGAGGAGGCGCAAGCCAGCCTCGAGAGCTTCCGCCAGATGGTGGCCCTGATGCCCAAACAGGATATTTTGCCATGCTGACCCTCAATGATCTCTTTCAGGGCTTTCGCCAGCCCGAGGTGATCCGCGCCCTCGCCGCCCAGATCACCGAACTGGCCAACGATCTGCCCGAACCGCTGCGGGTGATGGAAGTGTGCGGCGGCCATACCCACACCATCATGAAGTACGGCCTGCACCAGCTGCTACCGGCCAGCATCGAGTTTGTCCACGGTCCCGGCTGCCCGGTCTGCATCATGCCCAAAGAGCGCATCGATCAGGCCATCGAGCTGGCTAGCCAGCCCAGCGTCATTCTGGTTACCCTGGGAGACATGATCCGGGTGCCGGGCTCCAAGGGCACGCTTGCCCAGCAACGGGCCAAGGGGAGCGATATCCGCCCGGTCTATGACCCCCTCGATGCCCTGCGTATCGCCCGTGAGAACCCTGAGAAAACCGTGGTCTTCTTCGCCATCGGTTTCGAGACCTCCACCCCCATGACCGCCGCCTTGCTGGCTGCCGCTGAAGAGCAAGGGGCCCTGAACCTGCTGTTTCATATCAACCATGTGCTGGTGCCCCCTGCCATTCATGCGGTGATGGCCGACGGCGTTGCCAAGGTGAACGCCTTTATCGGCCCCTCCCACGTCAGCGTCATCACCGGCGCCGATATCTACCTGCCCATCGTCGATCGTTATCAGGTACCGGTGGTGGTGAGTGGCTTCGAACCGGTGGATGTGATGGAGGCGCTCTTGATGATGGTGCGCCAGAAGGTGGAGGGTCGCTACGCGCTGGAGGTGCAGTACAGCCGCGCCGTCACCGCCAGCGGCAATAAAGCCGCCCAGCGGATGGTCGAGCGCTTTTTCGAGACCCGTGAGCACTTTCGCTGGCGAGGTCTGGGGGATATCAACGCCTCCGCCCTGCGCCTGCGCGATGCCTTTGCCAAACGCGATGCGGAGCGCCACTTTCAACTCAATCAGACTCCCATCGATGACCACAAGGCGTGCCAGTGCGCCGATATCCTGCGCGGCCTGGCCAAACCGAACCAGTGTAAAGTCTTTGGCCGGGGCTGCACCCCGACCCAGCCCATGGGCAGCTGCATGGTCAGCTCCGAAGGGGCCTGCAATGCCTACTACCGATATATGGGGATCCAATGAGAGAAATTCAGTTAAGCCACGGCGGCGGCGGTGTAGAAATGAACCAGCTGATCAACCAGCTCTTCTTTCGCCACTTTGGCAACGAGATCCTGCTGCGCGGTGAAGATGCCGCCCTGCTGCCGGTAAGCGGCCCCGTCGCCTTTACCACCGACAGCTTTACCGTCTCGCCGCTCTTCTTCGAGGGGGGCGATATCGGCAAGCTGGCCATCGCCGGTACGGTCAATGATCTCGCCATGATGGGGGCCAAACCCGAGTATTTGAGCTGCAGTTTTATCATCGAGGAGGGCTTCCCCTACGCCGATCTCGCCCGCATCGTCGAGTCGATGGCAGCAGAGCTTGCCAAAAGCGGCGCCCGCATCGTCTGCGGCGACACCAAGGTGGTGCCCAAGGGGGCAGCCGACAAGATCTTTATCAACACCAGCGGGGTCGGCACCTTCCCTCTGCCCGAACAGAGCCGGGGCATCTCGGTACGCAACCTCAAGGCCGGTGACGCCATTCTGGTGTCGCGGGATATCGGCAGCCACGGCGCCTGCATCCTGATGGCCCGTGACGCCCTGCAACTGGGATCCGATCTCAAGAGCGACTGCACCACCCTCTGGCCGCAGGTCGAAGCGCTGCTGCAGGCTGGCATTACCCCTCACGCCCTGCGCGATGCCACCCGCGGTGGCCTTGCCGCCGTGCTCAACGAATGGAGCAGCGCCTCCGGCGTTGCCATCGAGCTGGAGGAGTCCGCCATTCCGGTCTGCGATCCGGTGCGTGGCCTGTGCGAGCTCTATGGCTTCGAGCCCCATGATCTCGCCAACGAGGGGACCATGGTGCTGGCCCTGCCTGCCGAACAGGCACAGGACGCGCTGGGCATCTTGCGGCAATTCAACCTCGCGGCAAGCCAGATCGGCGTGGTGCAGGCGAGCGATCGCCACAAGGTGATCCTCAATAACCCCTGGGGCAGCCGCCGCTATCTGGAGCTGCCGCAGGGGGAGCTGCTGCCGCGGATCTGTTGAGCGGCCATGCCGTTCCGTCAATTACAGGGGGGAGTCACTCCTCCCCATAACGGTTAAGGAGCCACCATGCACGAAATGTCTCTGGCCATGGCCGCCATCGATCTGGCGGCCGAGCAGGCCACCCAGCGGGGCTTTACCAAGGTGACCGCCCTCTGGCTCGAGGTCGGCAGCTTCTCCTGCGTCGACCCGGACACCATTGCCTTCTGTTTCGAGGCGGCCGCCAAGGGCACCGCTGTCGAAGGGGCCCAGCTGCACTTTCAGCACCAAGCGGCAGAGGCCTGGTGTTACGACTGCAACAAGACGGTCACCCTCACCGAGCGCGGGCAGGCCTGTCCCGAGTGTGGCGGATACAAATTACGAGTCGCGCAGGGCGATAGCCTGCGCATCACCGACATCGAGGTAAGTTGATATGTGTAGCGTATGCGGATGCGGCCAGGCGCGGATCGCCGGCCATGATCACGATCATGAGCATCATCACGAACATGAACATCACCATGAACATGGTCATGAGCACGACCATCATCATGCTCATGACACCCATCACCATCATGATCACGAGCAGAGCGCACCACGCACCCTGATCATTCACCACCACTATCACCATCAGGGGGATGTCCATCACCACTACCACGGGGTGCGGGCTCCTATAAGCCATGAGGGTCATGATCAGCCACATGAGCACCACCATGATCACCCCCACGGCCATCATCATGATCACGCCCATTCTCATGACCACGGCCATTCCCACGCGCATCCCCATGATCACAGCCATGATCACAGCTATGACTATGACTATGACCATGACCATGACCATGACCATGACCATCAGCAGGGTGATCTGCACTACGGCAAAGGGGAAGCGGGATTGTCGGTCCCCGGCATGGGGCAGCGCCAGCTGATCGCCATCGAGATGGATGTGCTGGCCAAGAACAACGCGCTGGCGGCCCACAACCGCGAACACTTCGACGAAGCGGCCCAGCTGGTACTCAATCTGGTATCGAGCCCGGGTTCAGGCAAGACCACCTTGCTGTGCGAAACCCTGCGCCAGCTGGCTGACAAACGCCCTTGCGCCGTGATCGAAGGAGATCAGCAGACCAGCGCCGATGCGGATCGCATTCGCGCCACCGGCGTCCCTGCCGTGCAGATCAACACCGGCAAGGGCTGCCATCTGGACGCCAAAATGGTCCACGACGCCTGCCACCAGCTGCCCGCCAATGAAGGGGGCATCCTCTTTATCGAGAACGTGGGCAATCTGGTCTGCCCCGCCAGCTTCGATCTCGGCGAGAAGTACAAGGTGGCGATCCTCTCCGTCACTGAGGGGGAAGAGAAGCCCCTCAAGTACCCGGACATGTTCGCCGCCGCACAGCTGATGGTGATCAACAAGATCGATCTGCTGCCCTACGTCAGCTTTGACGTGGCCCGCTGCATCGAGAATGCCAAACGGGTCAACCCCTATATTCAGGTGATCCAGGTCAGCGCCACCACCGGCGAAGGGATGGATGCCTGGCTCAACTGGCTGGCAACGGCCTGAACCAGAACCGGTTAAATGCCGTTACCAACGGCGGATAGCAAGAGAGGGAGGCTGATGCCTCCCTCTCTTTTATCTGCGAATCTTGCCCGCCGTGCTATCTGTCCAAAATGGCCAGCGTTTCATACTCGCCCCCCTCACCCTGGCCCTCTCTCCAGGGAGAGGGAACCGGTTCGTGGATGCCGCATTCCGCTCCCTGTCTCAACAGTGAAAGGGGAACCTATTCATGGATGCTGGAAATATGCTCGAAATATTCGCCCCAGAGAGCCTGCGAGCATACAACCAGCCCCTGTTTCCCAAACCCCGAGCCTGGCGAGATGGCACCGTCTGCCCCCTTCTCCCCTTGCGGGAGAAGGGCTGGGGATGAGGGGTAGTTCCCCCTCAAGCCACACTGCGAACCACCCATCCCTGCTCAGTCGTATCCTCACCAAAGGTCATCACCCGATGGCAGATCTGGCGCAGCAGCGCCTGCTGGTGACTGAAGATCACCATGCCAAGCCCGCGCTGCTCGCACTCAATCATCAACTCCCGCCAGAGTTGGCGCTGAATTTGCGGATCCAGCTGGGCGGTCACCTCGTCGGCAATCAGCAGACGGGTGCGGGGATCGAGGGCGCGCAGCAGCGCGATGCGGGCCAGCTCGCCACCGGAGAGCTGACCGGGTTTACGGCTGAGCCACGCAGGCTTGACCATAAAGCGTGCCAGCATGGCGTCATCGGGGCGCCACACATCCCACAACGCCTGCCCGGTGGTGCGGTAGGGATTGAAGGTGAGTTCGGGGTGCTGGGGCACCAGCTGGATGGGGTTATAGCCTTTTACCTGTTCAGGCACCGGCTGCCCATCCAGCAGGATTTGCCCACCGGCCCGAGCCACTTGCCAACCGGCCAATACCCGCCCCAGCGTGGTTTTGCCATAACCGCTCGGGGCAGAGATGCCGAGCCGCTCGCCCGCTTTGACGGCCAGCGATAGCCCCTGCCAAAGAGGGCGTTCCCCCTGGGCGATGGTGAGATCTCGTACTTCCAACATCAGGAAACCTCCGGCACAGAGAAGAGTGCGTTGAATTCCGGCAGCACCTGCCACTGGATATCTGCCGCGCCACACACAGCCTGTCTCAGAGAAGCAATCATCAGGAAACCTCCGGCGCAGGGAAGAGTGCATTGAACTCCGGCAGCGCCTGCCAGTGGGCACGGAGCATCTCGCTCCCCTGCCCCTGGCGCAGATGGTGGCAGCTCAGGGTGTCGCTCACTTGGCCTTGATGCAGCGCCACGATGCGATCGGCAAAGCGGGCCGCCAGCGCCAGATCATGGGTGACCCAGAGGATGCCGCTGCCCTGATTAGCCAATTCACGCAACTGGCCGAGCAGCAGACAGGCCAGCCCCTCGTCGAGCCAGGCGGTGATCTCGTCCGCCAGAATGTAGCGGGCGCCGCCGAGCGCCGCGGTGCAGGCCAAAATACGCTTGGCCATGCCGCCGGAGAGCTGGCGCGGATAGCGGTCCAGAGTGGCAGCGGGTAACTGGTAGCGCAGCAGTTGTTCGCCAAGCCGCTCACGGGAACCGTTCTGGCCACAGAGACGCGCCGCGCGGCCGAGCTGGCGCTCCACCGTCAGCAGCGGATTGAGGGCGCTCACCCCCTGCGGCACATAGCAGAGGGTGTGGCCGCGCAGACGGGCGCGGCTGGCATCGCACAGAGGCACGCCATCAAGGGAGATGCTACCGCGCATCCGCAGGTTGTCCGGCAGCAGGGTCAGGGCGCTTTGCAGCAGCAGGCTCTTGCCCTCGCCACTCCCTCCCACCAGCGCCACTATCTCCCCCGGCGCCAGTTGCAGGCTGATATCGGTCAGCAAGGGCTGCCAGTTGCGCCGCCCCAGCCAGGAGTAGTGGGCCGCTTCTATGGTCACATGGTCGAAGCTCAGCATTGTTCACTCCCAAACCAGAGTTGTTGCAGGGCGCGGGTAGCCTGATCAAACAATAAAACCAAGGTCAGTAGCATCAGACCGGGAAAGAGGGCCAGCCACCAGCCGCCACCGGCCAGATAACGCAGGGCATCGGCCAGCAGCAGACCAAGGGAGGCCTCATGAGCCGCCAGCCCAAAGCCGAGAAAGCTCAAGGCCGCGCTGTGTAGTACCGCATGGGGAAACATCAGCAAGGTGCCGATAAACCACTGGGGCAACAACCCTGGCAGCAGGTGGGTGCGCCAGCGACGCAGCGCCCCCATCCCCTGACAGCGGGCCAGTACCACATAGTCACTGCAGACGATCCGCCGCGCCTCCGCGCAGAGGATCAGCGCCAGCTTGGGCCAGTGGGTGAGCGCCACCGCCAGGATCACCCCGCGCATGCCGCCCCCCACGGTAAAGCAGATCAGGATCAGCAGCAGCATATGGGGCAGCGCCAGCATGGCGTCGATCACCATTCGCACCGCCGCATCGCATCTGGGATGAATGAGCGACACGCTTGCCGCCACCATGGCCAGCAGGCCACTGCAGAGGGCCGTACTGATGCCCAACTCCAGACTGGTGAGGGTGCCCTGAAAGGCCCGCAACCAGAGATCCCGCCCCATCTGATCGGTGCCGAACCAGTGGGTCAGCGAGGGAGGTTGCTGGCGCGCCAGCAGATCCATCGGCACATCCTGAGCCGACAAGCTCCAGCCGTAGGCTGCCAGCAGCGCCAATCCAATCAGGGCAAAAACCAGCCGCAGTATGGAGGGAAGCGGATTAAACAGCATGCTCGCCCTCCCAACCCCGATTGATGCGCGCCAGCAGCAGACTGGCCACCGTGTTGCCAATAAAGACCAGCAGGGTGCAGAACAGCACTATGCCCATCAGCAAGGGGATATCCCCCCGCAGCCCCGCATCCACAGTGGCCTGGCCGAGCCCCGGATAGGAGAAGACCTTCTCGGCCAAGAGCGATCCGCCAATCAACTCACCGAGGGAGGCAAACTGCAGGCAGAGCGCCGGAGTCAGGGCGTGGCGCAGCACATGAAAACGCAGCATGGGCCAGCCGCCATCCCCTTGGGCGCGGGCGTAACGGATAAAGTCGCTCTCCAGCACCTCGGCCACCCGCGCCCGGGTATGCAGGGCGATATTGCCAAGCCCCAGCAGCGCCAGGGTAGTCACCGGCAGCAACAGATGGCGTGCTCGCATAGCCCAATCAGCCTCATCGGCGGAGAGGCCCGGCGTCCAGGCGCAGCAGACTGGCAGTAGTGGCCAATGCACCGCAAACAGGGCGAGCAGCAACAGGCCAACCCAGAAGGTGGGCAGGGAGGCAAGCAGATAGGCAAAGCGGCAGATAAGGCGATCGGGCCAGCGGTTGAGATAGCGACCGGCGCAGAGCCCAAGCAGGATGCCGAAAAAGCCGGAGAGCAGCCAGGCACCCGCCAGCAGCAGGAAGGAGGCGGCAAAGCGGCTGCCAATCACCTGAGCCACCGGCGCGTTATAGAGCATGGAGTAACCGAGATCCCCCTGCAGCACCTGGCTAAACCAGTGCCAGTAGCGCAGCCAGAGCGGCTGATCCAGCCCCCAGCGGGCGGCGATGCGGGCGTACTGCTCTGGTGGCACATGGAGCAGATCGTTGCCGATATAGGCCTTGATGGGGTCAATGGGGGAGTAGCTGAGCAACACAAAGGTAGCGACCGAGACCAAGCATAAAAGCCCTGCCAGACGCAGCAGGGCTTTCACAGTGACGCTCATCATAGTGGACGAACTTAGCGGCACGTCCACCGCCAATCCTGCAGGTTGTTGAGGAGTGACCAGCTACCGTGGATCTCCGGCGCCCCCTTGCCAAGGTCGATGCAGCGGTTAGCGAGATAGGTGTGCTGCACATTGAGCAGCCAGGCCCAGGCGGCATCCCCCTGTACCCCGGCACCACTCTTGCCATCCCACTCAACTTGCTGCCAGAACGGCACGGCCGCCTGCCAGTCGGGGGCATCAAGCGCCTGCTTGAGGTGGCCATCCACCACAGGGTTGCTGTAATAGCCCGGGTTGTAGAACTCCACGCCGCCTGAGCCGCTCTGGTAGTGGTGATAGAGCTCCATGGGGTCCAGACTCCCCCACCCCATCAGCACCGGATTGGCGTGCATCTCGCGCTCCACCTGCTCCCAGCTGCCAGATTTGAGGCTCACGTCGAGACCGATGGGTTTGAGCATGGCCCGCACCGCTTCCGCCAGATCCCGGCGGGTGCTGTCACCGCTGGTGTACCAGAGGGTAATGGCTGCGCGCAGGTCGCCCTTGTGGCGAATGCCGTCACTGCCCATCTTCCAGCCTGCCTGGTCTAGCAGGGCGTTGGCATGGGTGGCATCGCCATCCTTGAAGGCGGTGGCCTTGTTTAGCCAGGGCAAGCCTTCTACCGCGCTGTAAGCGGGGATGGCGTGCCCTTCCAGCAGCTGATCAGCCAGCAGCTTGCGGTCGATGGCATAGTTGATGGCGCGGCGCACTGCCACGTCCGAGGTCACGTCGTTGCCGATGGGATACCCCTTGGCATCTTTTTTACCAGCAGCAGGAATGGGGAAGACGATGCCGCGATTCTCCACACTCGGACGCACCCAAAGTTTGAGGGTGTCGGGTACGGTGGGCGCCAGCGAGGGGGCGATGCGCACCAGATCGAGTTGATTGCTCTGGGCAGCGGCGTAAGCGCTCTCCTCGTCGATAAAGACAAACACCAGCCGTTTGAAGTCGTTGTTGCCACCGGCGTAATAGGGGTTCGCCTCAACTACCAGCTGCTGACCGGGCAGGAAGCTCACCAACCGGTAAGGGCCTGCGCCGACTGGCTTTTGGGCGTACGCTTTTGCGTCGTAATCCTTCTTCGACACTATACCGAGCGATCCCAGCACGTTGACGAAGGTACTCTGGGGGGCGCTCAGGGTGATGGCAACCTCGGTAGGCGAGACCACCTTGGCCGAGACAAAGTTGCCCATGTCGATCTTGCCGCCGCCCTTGGCCGCGCTGTTGTAGGTAAAGGCCACATCCTCGGCGGTGAGCGGTGCGCCGTTGGAGAATTTCAGGTCAGGCTTGAGGGTAATGAGCCACCCCTTGCCATCCTTGTTCGGGGTCACCGATTGGGTGAGCACATTCTGCCAGCCGAGATCGGCGTTTTGTTTAAGCAGCGGGCTGTGCAGCAGCAGGTAGCTGCCGTGGCTCCAGCCGAGCAGGGGGTCGAACCCTTCGGTGGGTTCACTGCCGATGGCAAGCTTGAGTTCGGCGGGAACCGGTTGGGCAGCGGCCAAAGCTGTGTGGGAGGCGGTGCCCAGCAGCAGAGTCAGCAGGGCGGCCGCGCTGGGGCTAGCGTAATGGCGAAGGGAATTGCGAGAAACAGTCATGGGGATCCTTCTTGTTTGTACCACTCACGCGTTATCACTCAAAAAAGAGGCGGAATGCGTGTCAGAAAGTGCAAGTGAGGGGCCAAAATGGCCCCCTATTCTAAACTTGATTTCGCGTGAAACCTAGTATCAATCAGGCAATGCAGGTACCTTTCTCGCCGCACCAAACAGTCGTCTGCGCCCCAGATCCACGCCGCCAGCCCCTTGCTGCACTGGCAAGGAGAGCAGCATTTTTAGGGTGCTGCTTACCAGTGAGCGCCCCTGCTCGGCCCCGAGATGGGGATCGAGCGGCGACATCAGGGAGCAGGCCAGCAACTGACCGCTTTCGGGTAGTTCACCCACCATAAAGGTCATGTTGCCGCAGGGGAGCTGCAGGGCGAGCCGATCGCTACTGCTGCGCACCGGCCAAAGCTGATCCGGCCCCGGCAGTACCACCACACTCAGCATCCAGGGGGTGAGCACGCAGCCGAGCCACTGACCTTCAAACAGCACACACTCTGCCACGATGGGCATGGTGGCGTGATAGAAGGGCAACGCCTGCATCTCTTCGCGAGCGATCCGCTCGTACTGGGCTACCAGCAGGGGCGCGGGATTGGTGGAAAAACCGGCAAACTCCTGCGCCGTCTCCGGTACTATCTCCAGCACTCTCTCAGCCTCGCTTAAATGGGATTGCGCCATAGGCCCTCCCGCGCTTGGTCAGCTTTTTCCTGCTCAGAGAGCGGGATGGCGGGGGCGCCGACACTGGCCAGCAGGGTCAAAATCCGATCCGTCGCCTCCCCCATGGCGGCCGCCACCACAGGGGTGAGCCCGATACGCGGTTCGAGGGATTCGGGTTCGATGCCGATCAGGGTGAGCCGCTTGGGCGACTCCCCCGTCATGTGCAGTGCCGAGAGCACGTCCGCCAGCCCCAGCTGGTGCGGGGAGATCTTGCGGCCAAACAGGGTCGGAACCTCCTCATCCTGCAGGGTCACGACGGTACCCGGCGGGTTACCGCTGCGCACCGCATCCGCCAAAATGATGTGGTCGCGACTGGCCATCGCTTCGAGCAGCTCCATGCCCGCCGTGCCGCCATCCAGCAACTCGATGCCGGGGGCGAAACGGTATTCGCGCCCCAGCGCCTCGACGATGCGCACGCCGACGGCCTCATCGCTCAGCAGCAGGTTGCCCACGCCCAGGATCAGGGTGTTCATCACAGCACCTTCACCTGAGTCGTTTCGCCATTCTGGGTATCCACCACGTGGACCGCGCAGGACATGCAGGGGTCGAACGAGTGGATGGTGCGTACCACCTCCAGCGGTTTGGCGGGATCCGCCACCGGGGTGCCCACCAGCGCCTGCTCGTAGGGACCAGGCTCGTCATTGAAGTTGCGCGGGCCAGAGTTCCAGGTCGATGGCACCACCGCCTGATAGTTCTCGATCTTGCCGCCCTTGATGACGATCCAGTGGGAGAGCATGCCGCGCGGTGCCTCTTCAAAGCCCACCCCGCGAAACTCCTTGTCCGCCGGGATCTCGGCCTTGATGTAGGCGGTGGTATCCCCCTTGCCGATGTTATCCACCAGCGCTTTCCATTGGTGCGCCAGCGTATCTTTCAGCACACAACAACGCACCGCGCGGCCGATGATGCGGCCCATGGTGGAGTGCAGCTGTTCGGTCTTGATGGCCGAACCGGTGAGTGCTTTATAAATACCGTTCAACTGGTCGAAGTGCGCCACCGTCTCCGGGTGCTTGGCGGCCAGCTTCACCAGCAGGTCTGCGAGCGGCCCCACCTCCACCACCTTGCCGTAGAAGGTGGGGGATTTGACCCAGGAGTATTTGCCGTCATCCTGCCAGCCGGTGTAGTTGGGCTCGGTCTTGCCCTCCCACGGCTTGAGCGGTTCGTCATCCTTGTACCAGGCGTGCTTGTTGCTCTCGGCGATGCCGTCCATCAGCCAGGCATCCTGATGACTCTCGATGGGGCGATACCCCGCCAGATTGCCATTCTCGATGTAGCCGCCCGGCATCAGGAAGCTACCGCCGTTGGCGTCGGTGGGCAGCTCCGGCACGCTCAGGTAGTGCTTGGCCCCCTGCCCCAGGGTCAGCCACTCGGGGTAGTGAGCGGCGATGATGGCGGCATCCACCTTGTAGACCTGCTCGATAAACTCGCCGAGCCGGTCGATAAAGCTCTTCACGTAGAGCAGCCGCTCGAGGTTGAGCACGCTCGGCGCATCCAGATTGATGGGGTTGGCCACCCCGCCCACCGCCAGATTCTGAATGTGGGGGGTCTTGCCGCCCAGAATGGCGACGATGCGGTTGGCATCGCGCTGGCACTCCAGCGCCTGCAGGTAGTGGGCCACGGCGATGAGGTTCACCTCCGGACTCAGCTTCATCTCCTTGTGACCCCAGTAGCCGTTGGCAAAGATGCCGAGCTGGCCGCTGGCCACCAGGGCGCGGATTTTATCCTGCACCTTGGTCAGCTCATCGGCGCTATTGAGGGACCATGTGGACACCCCTTTGAGGATATCCGCCGCTTTTTGCGGATTGGCCTGCAGCGCCGCCGTGATGTCCACCCAGTCCAGCGCGGAGAGTTGGTAGAAGTGGACGATGTGATCGTGAATGTTGTGGGCCGCAATAATGAGGTTGCGGATGAACTGGGCATTGACCGGCACCTTGGCACCGATGGCGTTCTCCACCGCCCGCACCGAAGCGATGGCATGAATGGAGGTACAGACCCCGCAGATGCGCTGCACAATCATCCAGGCATCGCGCGGGTCGTTGCCCTTGACGATCTCCTCCATCCCGCGCCACATGGTGCCGGACGACCAGGCTTTGGTCACTTTTCCGCCTTCGATTTCGCAGTCGATACGCAGGTGCCCCTCAATGCGGGTGATGGGGTCTATGGTGATACGTTGGCTCATACGTTGGCTTTCCCTCGGGCCTGATAATCTTGGTGAACACGTTCAAGTGATGGCAGTACCGGCAGCAGCCGGATCAACAGCAAATAGGCACACACCTCGATGGCGACGAAGCCCAGGGAGATCAGTACCTCCTCCGCGGAGGGGAAGTAGTGGTAGCCATTGCCGGGGTTGAAGGCGAGCAGGGAGTAATCCAGTCGCCAGAGGGCTGCGCCCAGCAGCATGCTGAGGGCCCCCAGGAACAACATGCGCGAATCGCGGCGGCTCTTGTCCCAGTGGAACACCAGCAGCGGGAAGATCATCAGCGCAATCTCGCTCCAGAACATGATAGAGAAGCGATTGAGATCGGAGAGGTACTCCGACTTGTCATTGATGACGATCTCGGCAAAGCGCAGCGCCACAAACAGGATCAGGAAGATGTCGATTACCTGGGTCAGTTTGTAGAACAGCGACTTCTCGTTGGGGCCCCGCCCCGCCAGTCCCGCCTGCACCAAGGATCCCTCAAACACCACGATGGAAAAACCCATGATGAATGCGGTCAGAAGCGAAAAGACCGGCAGCAGCTCGTAGCTTTGCCAGAGCGGATGGATCTTCTCCCCCGCCACGATCATCAAGGAGCCCATCGAGGATTGGTGCATGGTGGGCAGCAGTGCCCCCAGCGCCAGCACGAAGAACATGATCTTGTTGAGGCGAATGAGTGACGCCTTCCAGCCGAACTTCTCCAGCAGCACGGGCGCAAACTCCAGCGCCATCACCCCGATATAGATGGTCATGCAGACCGCCGTCTCGAACAGCACCGAGGAGGTGTTGAAGTGACCGGGCAGGTAGAAGTACGGCAGGTTCCAGTAACGGCCCACGTCGATAGTGATGGAGAGACCACCGAGCGAGTAGCCGAACAGGCTCGCCAACAGCGCCGGTCGCACCAGCGGGTGATACTCGCCCCGGTTGAACACATAGACCGCCCAGGCCAGCGCCCAGCCGCCACAGGCGAAACCGGTGCCGATCAAGAGATCGAACGAGATCCACAGCCCCCAGGGGTAACCCCCGTTCAGGTCAGTGACCGAACCCAGCCCGAAGAAGAGGCGTTTCAAGATCAACATGCCGCACAGCACGGCAAAGGGGGCCAGCACCAGTACCGGCCAGCTGACCAGCTTGCCGCCGAGCGGATGCGCCTTGTGATTACTCATGATCCTTGCCTCCCTTTGTGGTGCCCTGATCCTTGATCTGCGCACTCCCCTGATCATGACCATCGTCATGATGGTGATCGTGACCATTCTTGGTGTTGCGGCGAATGAGCACCGAGAGACCAGTCAGCACCACCATGGGCAGCACCATCCCCTTGTAGAGGGTGTGCTGGATATGCTCGGAGCGAGCACCGGAGGAGAGCTCCGGCAAGTCGGGCATGTCGAGCTTGGTATAGGGCACCCCGGCCAGCACCAGCACCTGGGTGCCGCCCCCCTCCTTCTCGCCATAGACGTAAGGCTGGTAGTTGGGCACCTCGTGCAGGTAGGGATCGTTGGCGCTGAAGGTCTGGCGCGGATAGGCATATTCACTGCCAGGAGTCGCCAGCAGGCGGCGCTTGGCCTCGGCCATCAGCTCCTCGCGGGTGCCGAAAATCACGGCGCCGGTCGGGCACACCTCGACACAGCCGGGCAATTTGCCCTGATCAATTCGTTCAAGCCCCTTCTGGTTGCAGAGCTCGCACTTGTGGATCGCCCCCAGCGGATTGTCGTAGTCATATTTGGGCACATCGAACGGGCAACCCACCATGCAGTAGCGGCAGCCGGTACAGACGTCCGGATCGTAGTGAACGATGCCAGTCTTGGGATCTTTGGTAAGGGCCTGCACCGGGCAGACAGAGACACAGTTGGGATCGACGCAGTGCATGCACTGCTTCTTGATGTAGGCATAGCCATCCACCAGTTGATCCTTATGCTCGCCGCTGCCACTCTTCCACACCTGAATGATGTTGTTGGTGTAGGGGGTCAGCTTGTCGTTGGTGGACCAGGTCGGTTCGCCCTCCGGATTGGCCGGGTTGCCATTCAAACGCTGGCACTCCGCCACACAGGCCTGACAGCCGACGCAGAGGGTGGAGTCATACAACATGCCGAGCGACCCGGGAATGGGCGGCTTGTTCTTGGCCGCCGCCTGTGCGGTGCCGGGCACGGCAGCCCCTGCCGCCAGTGCACTGGCAGAGGCGAATTTGAGGAAATTGCGTCTGTTCACGGTTACTCCTCCCGTGATGGGTGCTGCCCGGCTTCGTGGCGCTTCTGCTGGCGACCGAGTTCACGCACCGTCATCAGACTCACCCCTACCAGCACCCCGAGGGCGCCACCGATCAGACCCGTCGCAGTGGGCGAGGTATAGCCCCCCTCCTGGATCTTCACATCGGGTTTATCCACCCGCGGGGTCGGGTTCTCAACCTTGGCGAGCTGGAAGATCCCCTTGCTGAAACCGACCCCCTGCTCGTTGCAGCCATAGCAGGGGTGGCCGATGCCGACCGGCCAGATGCCGCCTCCCACATCGCAGAACTCCAGGGTCGAGCAGTTGCCATAGGTCTCCGGTCCTTTACAGCCCAGATGGTAGAGGCACCAGCCCTGACGGTGGCCCTCGTCGCCAAACTCCTTGGCAAAACGACCGGCGTCGAAGTGCGGACGGCGCTCGCAGTTCTCGTGGATCAGTCGCTCGTAGGCAAACAGCGGACGCTTTTTGCTATCCAGCGCCGGTAGCTTGCCGTAGGTGATGTAGTAGGCAACCGTGGTGAGGAAGTTGTGGGGATTGGGCGGGCAACCCGGGATATTGATGATCGGGGTGTCGATATTGCCGAGGGCCTCTTCCAGACTGACTGCACCGGTCGGGTTGCCGCCGCTGGCAGGTACACCGCCCCAGGCGGAGCAGGAGCCGATGGCGATGACCGCAGCCGCATCGGCGGCGGCGCGGCGAATATGGTCGACGATGGGCTCACCGGCCACCATGCAGTAGACGCCACCATCTTTGAGCGGAATGGAGCCATCCACCACCAGCACATACTTGCCTTTATAACGCTTGATGGCGTTGTGCTTGTTCTCTTCCGCCTGATGACCAAAGGCCGCCGAGAGCACCTCGTGGTACTCCAGCGAAATGGTATTGAGGATCAGGTTCTCGATGGTGGGGTGAGTGGCCCGCAGCAGTGACTCGGTACAGCCGGTGCACTCCTGCGCCCCAATCCAGATCACCGGCGGCCGCTCGGGGCTGGTGAGCGCGGTGGCCATCTTGGCGACGGCATTCTGACTTAATCCCAGGGTTGCGGCCATCCCGGCACACAATTTCATAAAATCACGGCGATTAATCCCATGAGCCGATAAAAAATTATCCTCGACCATTCTACTTATTCCCGTAGTGAGCACTTGTTTGATAAATGCTTAATAGCGGAAATGCTAAGGACTCACCCACCCTGCAGTATTGATCTCTATCAATTTCGACCGGCTTCCCCCTATTTCCATAGCGAGCCACATCACAAATAAAATTAATTACCCCCAAAGAGATATTTGGCAACCCCATAAATTTTATGAACTTAATTGGATATTAAATAATTAATCGCCACATTCACCCTCTTTCGCTGTTAGCCAAATTAACATGCCAGATATTTTCGCCATACGGCTCATTTCACAATAATGATACCCAACAATAAATGATCCATTAAATATATCTTTACTCACCCCGTTGCATATTCCACGCAATCCCCCCCTGGCAAAACCCGACTTGTCGCCCCAAGCCAGAACGGTCTCACCGCCAGCTGCCACCGGTAGCAGGCACGCCCTGCGCGGCGCGATTTACCTGCATGTCGCATGGTTTCTGCCTGCATCTTGCCTGCGTTGCAGGGCGGCTTTTCTTGCCATCACACGCAGCACCGCCCCGTCTGGCCTCCCTGACGCTTAACCCTGATCAATGAAAAGATGCACCGAGGTATTCGTATCACTACGACTTCCCCCACTCTGTATTGCCCTGCATTCTGGTGAGTAAAATATCACGCTCGCGCATATGTTTACGCACCGGCGTGAATCTGCATTCAAATTAATTGTGAGAGAAAAAAGAAGGTGGAAGGCTGCCTGCAACATAGTATTCATATTTAACGCGCGACGTATTCGCTCATCCGGTTACAGATGTTACTGCCAGCATTCACACTATTTACCTTCACGTCACCCTGCGTAATTAACCAGAGCGTAAATATCCATCCCAATCGATAAAGATGATAATTATTCTTGTTCAATGGCAACCAAAAGAAATTAGCAGGGATGATGATGATGACAAACGAGAGGCGTGTTAATCATCAACCGAGCAGTGGCGCCAGCAACTGCAGCGCCTGATCAAACTCGAACTCGTTGACCGCCCGGCTCACCTCTTGAAACGCAACACGCAGCGGCGATGCACTGCCAGCCAGATCAGCCTCTATCTGCTGACAGAGCGCCAACGCCTGGGCATCGCTCTGTGCCAGCAAGGCCCCCAACTGCTGCAGTTGCGCCGCCAGCATCTCGGCATCGATGCCTCGGGGGATTGCCACCGTCACGGAGGAATCTGCCAGCGCAGCTTCCAGCCCAGACAGCAGCGGCGTCAGCTCGGCCATCAGGGATGGCAAGCGGGTTGCGACCCCTGCATCATCCCTCTCTTCACAGGCTCGCTCGAGCAGCGCCGCCTGCTCCGCCACACCAATCGCCCCTATGGTGCTGGCACTGCCCTTGAGGGTGTGAGCCAGACGCCGGGCCGTGACCTTGTCATCCGAGGCCCACGCCGAGTGGAAACTGGCTGCAAACCCCTGCTGCCCCTGCCAGAAGCGCTGCAACATATTGCGGTAGAGCGCACCGTCGCCCCCCATCACGGCCATGCCCCGTGGCACATCAAGGCCGGGCACGCCTTGCCAGGGGGTCGCATCGTCTGACACCTGCCACTTGCTGGCGGCCGCCAGCGGTCTGGCTGGCTTGATCCAGTGCGAGAGAGTCGCCAGCAACAGCGGCATATTCAAGGGCTTGGCGATGTGGTCATTCATGCCTGCCGCCAGCGCCTTCTCTTTATCTCCGGCCATGGTGCTGGCGGTCATGGCGATAATGGGGAGCCCGGCCAGCGCCGGATCGGCGCGGATCAACCGGGTCGCGGTATACCCGTCCATTACCGGCATCTGGCAATCCATCAGGATGCCGTCAAAGCCGCGATCTTGCGCCAGCAGAGCGAGCGCCTGCGCCCCATCACAGGCACAGACCAGCGTGATCTGCTGCTTGCCCAACAGGGCCAACGCCACCTCCCGATTCATGTCGTTATCATCCACCAGCAGCAGACGAGCACCCGCCAGTCCATGACCGGGCAGCGCCACCTGATGATGGGGGCTTGCATCCGATAACGCCTCTCGCCCCACGGCATCGCCCCCCAGCGCCTGACGCAGTGCCTGACACAGAGCCTGACACAGTGCCTGCGGGGTAAACGGATGGACCAGCACATCACAGAGCGGCAACCCCTGCGCAGCAACATGGCTGGCAACCAGTGCGGGCTCGCCCGAGGTGATCAGCAAGATCGCGGGCGGCACTGCCAGCGAGGCAACCTCCTGCAGCACCTCTGGCAACCAGCTATCCCCCTCCTGCCAGCCCAGTACAACTCGATCACAGGGTTTGCCCGCCGCGATGCCTTGATGCAGCAGTGCCAGCAGCGCGGCGGGAGCGTCAGCGCAGACAAGATCAACAGGCAGCGCCGCCAACTGGTGGAGAATGGCCGTTCGCGAAGCAGGGCGCGGCTCCAGCAACAGCAGACGCTGCGGCGCCAACGGCATCGCCACACGTTGCTCTTTCTCCTTACCCTTATCCGCCACGGTGGCGAGCCGAATACGGAAGTGGAACTCGCTGCCCTGCCCCGGGGTGCTCTCCACCCGGATCTCCCCGTCCATCAATTGCACCAGATTGTGCGTGATGGCCAGGCCAAGGCCGGTGCCGCCATATTTGCGGGTGGTCGAGCTGTCAGCCTGCTCAAAGGAGTGGAAGAGACGCTGGCACTGCTCGGCCGTCATGCCGATACCGCTATCCTGCACACAGCCCTGCAGCCAGATCTCGCCATCGCGCTCGTCACTGCGGGCCAGCCGGATAATCACCTCTCCCTGCTCGGTGAACTTGATGGCATTGCTGGTCAGGTTGAGCAGGATCTGGCCAAGCCGCAGGGGATCGCCGCGCAAACGCTCAGGCAGATCACCGGCCAGATCGAACAGCAGCGCCAGCCCCTTTTCCCGCGCCCGGAACGCCGTCAGATCCGCCAGCCACTCAAATACCTCGTTGAGCCGGAAATCCACCTGTTCCAGTTGCAGCTTGCCCGCCTCCATCTTGGAGAAGTCAAGGATGTCGTTGAGGATCCCGAGCAGGTTGTTCGCCGCTCTGTCTATCTTGCTCACATAGTTGTGCTGCTCGGGGGAGAGACTGGTTTGCAGCGCCAGATGGGCCATGCCGATGATCGCATTCATCGGCGTGCGGATCTCATGGCTCATGTTGGCCAAAAATTCGCTCTTGGTTCGGGTGGCATCTTCGGCGATCTGCCGGGCTTCGAGCATGGCGGCCTCCGCCTGCTTGCGGTCGCTGAAATCGAAGATGATCCCGTCCAGATAGACGGCCTTGCCCTCGGCATCATAGGTGGCGAGCCCGATGGAGTAGACCCAGCGGATCTGACCCCAGCGATCGAAGATGCGGTACTCGTTGATATATTGCCGGTGTTCCGCAATGGCCTCGATGGTGTTGCGGTTGCTCAGTTCGAGGTCATCGGGATGGATCAAGTCACCAAAATCGCGGCAGTTGCCCACGCCGACAAAATCGCTGGCGGGATAGCCGGTCAATTTTTCCGCCTCGTCGCTGACGAACAACATGGTCCAGGGGTGATGAGGCAGGCAGCGATAGACCATGCCCGGCACGTTGCGCACCATGGACTGGATCCGCTGTTCGCTCTCATGCAGCCGCTGGCGATCCGCCGCAATCCGATCATGGGCCTCCCGCATGGCCTGCTCGGCGGCACGGATCGGGGTGATATCGACCAGGCTGCCGACCGCGCCGCTACGCTCGCTCTCGGCAAGCTCGATCCCGGAGAGAAAATAGAGCATGTCCAGAGGACGACCATCCGGCGAGAGCAGACGCACCTCATGCTGTGTTCTGGCCTGACTGCCCGCCACCCTCTGCAAGGTGTTGCCCTCATCCACCGCATTCAGCCCGGCCAGTTGCGGCAACTCCGCCAGCCGCTTGCCCTCGACCGGGCGGGCGCCACCAAATGCGCTGGTAAAGGCGCGATTCACCCCCAGCAGGCGGCCCTGATTGTCGGTATAGAAGAGAGGATGTGGCAGGGTATCGATCAACGCCTGCTGGAAGGCAAACTGCTCGTTGCGCTCGCGAATGCTGCGGCGGCGCAACATCCGCCCCTGCCAGAGCAGCGCCGAGATCAGACAGATCAACAGGGCGGTCCCGAACAAAGCCACTCGCCGCCATCCTGACACGGCCTGATCCACATTGCCCAACAGCAGCAGCGTCCACTGCCCTTTGGCATCGTGCCACTCGATAGGCATGCGGCTCACCAGATAGCTATCCTTCCCGATCCGCACTTCACGGCCGTCGAGTGCAGGCAGGGTCACCGGCTGGCGATCCGGTGCAAAATAGTGTCCATAGAGGCGAGAAGCAAAGAGCTGCTGTTGCCTGACGGCAGAGTTCGGTCCTACCACCGCCATTTGCCAGTCGCTCTTGTTACTGGCCATCACCACCCCGTCGGGCGAGACCAGCAAGCCGATGGCATTGCCCCACCCGGCCAGAAAGGTATCGAGCAGCGTCATCTCGTAGCGCGCCACCACCACCCCGGTAATGTCGCTTCCTTGCGCCCGATCGTGAGAGACCGGCGCCGCCACATAGATCATCCGCTTGCCGGTATTGAGGCTGACCCCGGCATCCACCGTTTCCAGCCCCAGGATCCCTTGCCTGAAATAGGAGCGAAACGACACATCCTGCCCGACGACATGGCGGCCAAGCGCATCCCAATCACGGACAATCACCCCTGCTTTATTGGTAACAAAGGCATGATTGGCCTTCACCCCTTGTGCCAGCACCTGCAGTGCTTCGCTGGGGGTGAGCTCCCCCCGCTCGAGCAGTGATGCTTGCTGGATCTCGCGGTTGAGGCGGCCAGCCAGCTGCACCGCCCCCATCCCCTTGCTTGAGAGGGTCAGTTGCTGCAAATTGTCGCCCTCGCGCTGAATGCGGGTATCCAGCGACTGGCGATACTCCTGCCGCTCCAGTTCCAGATAGAAGGCATCGACCAGCGTGGCCACCATCAGGGAGAGCAACAGCACGGCGGCAATCTGCCAGAGACGGGATTTCATGGTTGAAAACATGCTCCATCGTTCTGCCCGACAATCATCAGCACCAACGCCGCCTCACAGGAGAAGACGTGGCGATAGAAGAGCTCATTGAGCAGCCCATTCATCACCTTGTGGCTGTCAGTTTTATCATCAACCAGCAGCACCAGAGGACGAGCTGCGTCCGGGGCAAGATGTTCCATATCTCGTGACTCTCCCTGCCAAGATGGAGGATGGCGACCCTTGCCAACCTTTCTCACACCATAACGGATCCCTGAACTGGCAGCCACGACAACCCGGTTGAAATGTGCGCACCACCATGCCCGCACCAGCACGTGGCAAGGGATAAACCGGATAAAAGGAAAAAGCGGATATGGGAGAGTGGCAGCCGCGCGCATCACAAGAGGGTCCGCGCCAACAACCGTGGTGATATCAGATTAATCTCGTTATCCCGTTGGGTGATGAGCCAGCTTGCAGATTGATATTTCCAGCGCAAGGTAGCAGAGGTATCGATTGACCAGAGTCATGCACCCTATATTATCATGCTCAAAATGAGCTGGCAGGATACAGCGACAGATGGGCACATCAGATAGCCATATGGACATAGCAAAAATAATTTCCGGGCCCACGCTGGTGCTGGAAAAAGATAATGTGCACAGCGATGCGCTATGCCATCAGTTACGTGCCATTGGCATAAGCCAGATTACGGTGGTGGAGAGTGTCGAGGCGCTGGAGCGGTGCATGGCTGATAGCCCCGCCGCCATGATCATCTGCAATATCGATATAGACTCTACGAATCTGCTCACGCTGCTGAAAAATATCCGCAGCACGGCGCCTCACCACACACTGCCTTTTTTGACCCTGACCTCAGGGACCGATCGCCCATTGATCGAACAATTTGTCCAGGCGAAAGTCTCTGACATTATTTTGACCCCGCTCAAGCCCGATACCCTTAAAACCAGGATCACCCGGCTGCTGTTGGCAACCAGTCAATCGCAGCACCTACACTCGCAATTCGACTTCGGCCGTTTGCACCGTGTTTCCAACAGCGATCTGGTCGCCAGCAATCAGGACAGCCCTTAACCATCCCCTCATATGAGCGAGGCGTGGCGCGGCTTCTGAGGTATGATCGCCATCCTTGACCAGCTAATAC
>NZ_JAPCJA010000055.1:0-28602 GCF_027707745.1 Aeromonas sp. QDB23 | reverse complement strand
TTAGGGCATGCTGTCGTGGCAAGCCCTCCAATGCCATATCGGCTCTTGAAGCTGGCTGAGGGTCATGGGTAATCAGGTAGTCCATTGGCTGGTCGATAAGGAGAGGGGGCTTGGCCCCCTTTTTAGATATTTTGACTGTGGGGGATAATATGCTGCCGCTATTGAAACGAGCTCCATCAATGTGGCGGGGTAGTTGTGGTGTAGCTGTACTGATCAACCAACTTTACTTTTCTTGTTTAAATTGATGCACAACAGTGCATATCAAATTTTATTGATGGGCAATGGTTATGTTTTATTATTGTTGCCTGATTGACTAGGAAAGTTATTGTGTGAGTTTTTGCTAAACATTTTTTTGAATGGTGTACCCATTACGCCATCCTCCTCATGTATATGATTAGGGTGTTTATTATATCCATCTGTCAATCCATGCCATAACATCGTTTTGAACACAATGTCTTTAACAAAAACAGACCGTAACATTATTGGGTGCAAATATGTTGTGTATTTATTTACGGAGGCAAGTGTATAGTTCGGCAGATGTTTTTTGACTGCCAACGAGGTAATCTTGCTCGATTATTAAATAATCGATTTGGTGTATGAGATGGATGGGGATTGTCATCGCATTTTCCGACAGGGAAGCCGTTTGCGGTTTTAACCAGTAAGCAGATAGCAGGAAAGAGGAGTGCACCATGGAACTGGTGGTGATCCGCCATGCAGAGACGCAGGCCAATGCCGAGGGACGTTATCAGGGGGCGTTGGATATCGGGCTCAATGACGATGGCGTGCGCCAGATCTCCCGCTTGGCTGAGGAAGTCTCGGTGGCACTGCCGCCGTTCGATCGGCTGCTGGCCTCACCCCTGCTGCGGACAAGAGAGTGCGCGGCCATCTTGTCTCGCCAGTTGGGATTGCCTGTTGAGCTTGCTCCGGCCTTTCGTGAGCGTAATGTCGGCCTGTTTGAAGGGCTGACACAGGCAGAGGCGAGGGCGCGATATCCCGAACTGTGGGCGCGCAATATCACCCGGCGCTGGGCGGAGGCTCCGCCTGGCGGTGAGACGCTGGACGAGGTGATTGCCCGGATCTCGCAGGGATTAACGTCACTGGCTTCGACCACTGAGGGGGTGCGAGTATTGCTGGTGGCGCACGGCGTGGTCGCCAAGGTGATCCGCGCCGTAACGATTGCCGGTTTTGATGACTTCTTCGAGTGGCAACTGCCCAACGGTGGCATGCTGTCGGTGAGGCTCTCTCTGGCTGATGGTGGCCCACTGCGCTTTAGCCGTCCCCTTGATGGTTGTGATTGAATAGTGCACCAAAAGCAGGACGAAAAAAGCAGCGCTACCGAAGAGGGTTGCGCTGCTTTTTGTGTTTGTTGCGGTTGGTTATCTCTGAAGGCACTGGTTAGCAGTGTCAGCACAGGGCAGGGGCGTGCGCCTTCAGATCGGCTCCGCCTCCTCTTTGCGGCAGCAGTTGCGCCCCTGTTTCTTGGCCATATAGAGGGCGGTGTCGGCTCGTCTAACCATCTTCTCTACAGTGTCATGGTTGCCCTTGCTGGCGCTGATCCCGATGCTGATGGTCAATGAGACCTCAAGTGCTCCGGATAGCGCATGGCGAGCTGATTCCACCGCTAGCCTGATCCGCTCGGCGCTGGCCCAGGCCAGCTCCAGCGAGGTCTCCGGCAGCAGCACGATAAACTCCTCGCCGCCCCAGCGCCCCAGCATGTCTACCTCGCGCAGCTGCTTGCCGATCCGGTTGACCAGGCTCAGGATCGCCTGATCCCCCTGCTGGTGGCCAAAGGTGTCGTTGACCTCCTTGAAGTGATCGATGTCGATCAGCAGCAGGCTCATGGTGTGGCCAAAACGCTGGCAGCGCTGCATCTCGGCGTTGACCAGCTCATCGAAGCGACGCCGGTTGGCAATGCCGGTCAGGGGATCCGTGGTGGCGGCTACCTTTAGCTCCTCCACCAGTCGCGCCCGCTCGGAGATGTCGCGCAGGATGGCGGTCATCTCGGTGGTCTGGCCCAGATTGATCTTGGCGATGGTCACCTCCAGCGGAAATTCGCTGCCATCACGGCGCAACCCCACCACAGAGGCGCGGGCATGCATGGGGCGCGAATTGATGGGTGAGTTGCTGAACGCCTTGAAGTAGCTGTCGTGGTTGGCGCGAAAGCGCTGCGGCAACAGGGTTTCCAGCCGCTTGCCAAGATAGCTCTCGTCGATGCCGAACATCTCGCAAGCGGCGGTGTTGATAAGCTCGATCCGCGATTCGCTGCTGACGCTGATGATGCCGTCATAGGCAGAGTTGACGACTGCTTCAAAGCGGCGGCGACTGGTCTTGAGCGCCTCTTCCAGCTGCTTCTTGGCGGTGATGTCGATGGCTGTGACGATGATCCGGTTGATCCGTGCCTGCTCGGGAATGATGGGGGAGAGGACAAAGCGCCACCAGCTGGTGCGCGACAGGCTGTCGATGGGGAGCTCGCTCTCCACCCCGGTCTGCTGGCTCACGCATTCATGCATCGGCTGCTCGATACTGCTGGTGATGTAACGGGGAAACATTTCGTTCAGCCGTTTGCCAATGCAGCCAAGCACCTCGATCTCGAAGGCCTTGGCGAAGGTATCGTTAGCTGATATCAGGACAAAATGGTCATCCTTGTCGAGGCTGAATACCGCCACGGCAGCGCCGATGGCGTCGAGGGATGACTTTATGTCGGCATGGGAACCTTGTGTAAACATGCGACCTCCACGGCGAATAACATATTGATATTCAGTATAGAGTGGTCGTTTGGCTAACTACTCTTCGATATCCAGCAACACCAGAATGGCGCTGTCGCCGCCCCATTCGCGGGGAGCCTGATGGAAGGCACGCACATTGGGATGCTGGGCCAGCCAGCTGGGAATGCGCTGCTTGAGAATATGTTTGCCGATGCCGTGCATCACCGAGGCGACATGAATGTTCTCTTTTTGGCAGAGAGTGAGCAGGGCGGCCAGCTCCTGTTTTGCCTGCTGCTGGTTCATGCCGTGCAGATCGAGATAGATCTCCGGCGGATAGCTGCCCCGCTTGAGCTTTTTCAGCTCAAATTTTGACACATCTTCCCGCACGTAACGGGTCGGCCCATCGTCGTCGAGATGGGGCTGATACTCATCGCTGAAATAGTGGTCAACCCCAAGCTTTTCGCGGGTTTCGCGCAATTCGCGTTTCTGCTTGACCGGGCGTAACTCGGCCCTTATGGTATCTTGCTTGATTTTCCGGGTACCTTTTATCGCATCGCGGAACAGCAGGGTTTCCTCGTCTGTCGGTGAGGGCGTTTTTTTCATCGGATGCTCATTTATTAGGTATGCGTCTTGCCCGCTACATAAGTTGGGCTCGGGCCGGATATTACTCGACTTGGAGGTGGATTTGGACAAGATATTTATCGATGAGGTGGTTGCCGAGATGCACACCATCCAGGACATGTTGCGTTGGGCCATGAGTCGTTTCAACGACGCCGGGATTTTTTACGGTCATGGAACCGACAACGCCTGGGATGAAGCTGTGCAGCTGGTACTGCCCGCGTTACATCTGCCACCGGATGTAGACCCGGCCATGCGCCACTCCCGTCTCACCAGCAGCGAGCGTCACCGCATCGCCGAGCTGATTATCCGCCGCGTACAGGAGCGGGTTCCTGCCGCCTACCTGACCAACAAGGCCTGGTATGCCGGTTGGGAGTTCTACGTGGACGAGCGGGTGCTCATTCCCCGTTCCCCGATTGCCGAGATGGTGGCCAACCGTTTCGCGCCTTTCCTCAAGCATGAACCGACCCGGATCATGGACTTGTGCACCGGCTCCGGCTGCATCGCCATCATCATGGCCCACGAGTTCCCGGAAGCGGAAGTGGATGCCATCGACATCAGCGTCGATGCGCTGAACGTGGCCGAGCGCAATATCAACGATCACGGGCTGGAGCAGCAGGTCATTCCGATCCGCTCCGATCTGTTCCGCGATCTGCCGGCGGGCGACAAGTACGATCTCATCGTCTCCAACCCGCCCTATGTGGACTCCGAAGATATGTCGGATCTGCCGGATGAATTCCGTCACGAGCCCGAGCTGGCGCTGGCGTCCGGCTCCGATGGTCTCAAGCTGACCAAGCGTCTGCTGGCCCATGCGGCAGATTTCCTCAAGGATAACGGCGTGCTGGTGGTCGAAGTGGGCAACAGCATGATCCATCTGGAAGCCCAGTTCCCCGAGATCCCCTTTACCTGGGTTGAATTCGAAAACGGCGGCCACGGTGTCTTTGTGATGACCCGTGAAGAGCTGGTGCAGTATCAGGATCATTTCGCCATCTACAAGAACTAAGCAGGAGCGCGCATGGCAGGGAACAGTTTTGGTCAACTCTTTCGGGTCACCACCTTTGGCGAGAGCCACGGCCTGGCGCTGGGCGCCGTGGTCGATGGTTGCCCGCCGGGGCTGGAGATAAGCGAAGCGGATCTGCAGGGCGATCTGGATCGGCGCAAGCCCGGTACCTCCCGCTACACCACGCCGCGTCGTGAGCCGGACGAGGTGAAGATCCTCTCCGGAGTGTTCGAGGGCAAGACCACCGGCACCTCCATCGGGCTGCTCATCGAGAATACCGATCAGCGCTCCAAGGATTACTCCGACATCAAGGATCTGTTCCGGCCGGGTCACGCTGACTACACCTATCACCAGAAGTATGGTCAGCGCGACTATCGCGGCGGCGGTCGCTCATCGGCGCGCGAGACCGCGATGCGGGTGGCGGCAGGGGCCATTGCCAAGAAGTACCTCAAACAAGTGCATGGCATCGAGATCACCGGTTTCCTCTCCCAGCTCGGCCCCATCAAGGCGGAAGGCTTCGACGCGGCGCAGATTGAGCAGAATCCCTTCTTCTTCCCCGATGCGGGCAAGCTGGAAGAACTGGATCAATACATGCGCGATCTGAAAAAAGAGGGTAACAGTATCGGTGCCAAGGTGCAGGTCATTGCGCACAATGTGCCGGTGGGCCTGGGTGAGCCGGTGTTTGACCGGCTCGACGCCGACATTGCCCACGCCATGATGGGCATCAATGCGGTGAAAGGGGTGGAGATCGGTGACGGTTTCGCGGTGGTGGAGCAAAAAGGCTCCGAGCATCGCGACGAGATGACCCCGGCAGGTTTTGACAGCAACCATGCGGGCGGCATTCTGGGGGGGATTTCGTCTGGTCAGGATATCGTGGTCAGCATGGCGCTCAAACCAACCTCCAGCATTACTGTGCCGGGCAAGACCATCAATACCGAAGGTGAGGCAATCGAGATGATCACCAAGGGTCGCCACGATCCTTGCGTCGGCATCCGCGCCGTGCCCATCGCCGAAGCCATGCTGGCGCTGGTGTTGATGGATCATCTGCTGCGCCATCGCGCCCAGAATCAAGGGGTGTTGACTCATACCCCGCAGCTGCGCTGATCGCGGCCGTTGCCCATCTACTGATCGTCCCCTGTTCGGGGATCTGGTTCGATAACCAACACAAAGGCGACCTCCGGGTCGCCTTTGCTATTTCAGGTGATGACTTATTCCATCAATGCTTGCGGAGGGCACGGGTCAGCAGATCCGCGGCGTCCGGATCGGCATTGAGGCGACAGCTGGGGGGCGAGAACTTGTTGTGGGGTTTGGGCAAGGCGCTGATGGCTTGGTTGATCTTGAGGAGCTGCGCGTCACTGACGCTGTTTTTGGCAAACATCAGGCTGACCGGCTGGTGGTGCAGCAATAACTGGCAGCTGATAAACCCCTCGGCCCCCAGCTGGGCTAGCCGGTAGCGGGCATATTGCCACTCCATGATGATGCCATCGAGGCGGCGGGCCAGCAGCAGATCGATCATTCGCTCATCGGCGTTGTACTCGGTCGCCCCCTTGAGGGCAGGGCACTCCTCCATCTGCTGCATCGGGCGGGTGCCGCGCAGCTTGCCAAGCTTTAGTCCCTTGCTGTGGCACAGTTCGGGCAAGGTATCGAGTTTCTCCCAGCGATCCTGATGGCCGGGGATAGGGTCATTGCTCAACAACACATAGGCGCTCTGGCGGTAGGGAGCCGAGAAGCGGGCGTACTGTTGGCGCTCCGGCAATGGCAGGGCGGCCATCGCCACATCCAGCTGATCGTGCTCCACCAGATGGAGTGCCCGTGCCCAGGGGATCTCGCGAAACTTGGGGGTGAAGCCCGCCCGGGTGAGGATCTGGCGGGTCAGGCTGACATCCAGCCCGTCCAGCTCGCCCCGGTTATCGATCTGGCTGAAGGGGGGCCAGTGGCTCCAGGCCACGGTCAGGGTCTGGTCGGCCTGCGATGCAGGGGAGAGCAGCATAAGCAGCAGACCGATCCGAATGGACCATCTGCTGCGGATAGCATATTGCGTGGTCATAGCCAAACCTCGTTATCCCGTTCTTCTGTCACGTGTCCTGTCATCCGCATGTTCGGATCGGAGCTGCGGAGACAGATATTATGTTGGCAGTTAATAGTGTGGTGCGTGCGCCAGCGGTCAACGGGATTATTCGGGCAGCAGCAGGGGGCTTTTCTGTTCGTGCTGGGATGAACATCACATTTTTCTCGTTTATCCCGGGCAACTCCGTTAGACTGCGCCTCTATTCTTTCCCCTTTGCTCTGCTCCCCGGGGAAATCGTTGTTTTCTCAATAGGCCCAGATCTTGTGAGATGGCATCGGCTCAGCAGAGGAGCCCCACCACAAATCCCCGGCGCCACTATCCCTAGCAGGTAACTATGAGTTTTACTTCCCTCGGTCTGGCCGAACCCTTGTTGCGTGCCGTTGCCGAACAAGGCTACGACACCCCGTCTCCCATTCAGCAGCAAGCGATCCCCGCCGTTTTGGCTGGCCGCGATCTGATGGCGGCGGCCCAAACAGGGACCGGCAAGACCGCAGGCTTTACCCTGCCGATGCTGCAACGTCTGATGGAGAGCAAGCGCAAGGTCTCTCCGAACCGCATTCGTGCGCTGGTGCTGACCCCGACTCGCGAGTTGGCCGCCCAGGTGGGCGAGAGCGTGCGTAACTACGGCAAACACCTGCCGATGCGCAGCCACGTCGTGTTCGGCGGCGTCAGCATCAATCCGCAGATGATGGCGACTCGCCGTGGTCTGGACGTGCTGGTGGCCTGCCCGGGCCGCCTGATGGATCTCTACAACCAGAACGCTGTCAAGTTCGACGAAGTGGAGATCCTGGTACTGGACGAAGCGGACCGCATGCTCGACATGGGCTTTATCCGCGACATCCGCCGCATCCTGGCCCTGATGCCGAAGAAGCGCCAGAACCTGCTGTTCTCCGCTACTTTCGCCGACGAGATCCGCGAACTGGCCACCGGTCTGCTGGATAACCCGGCGGTGATCGAAGTCGCCCCGCGCAACAGCACCGCCGAGCGTATCGAGCAGCTGGTGCACCCGTGCGACAAGGCCAACAAGATCGGCCTGCTGAGCCATCTGGTCACCAGCAACAACTGGCAGCAGGTACTGGTGTTCACCCGTACCAAGCACATGGCCAACCGTGTTGCCGAGACCCTCGACAAGAACGGCGTCAGCGCCGCCGCCATCCACGGCAACAAGAGCCAGGGTGCCCGTACCCGTGCACTGGCCGGTTTCAAGGATGGTAGCGTCAAGGTGCTGGTGGCGACCGATATCGCCGCCCGTGGTCTGGACATCGACAAGTTGCCGCAAGTGGTCAACTTCGAGCTGCCCAACGTGGCGGAAGATTACGTGCACCGTATCGGTCGTACCGGCCGTGCTGGTGCTGCCGGTCACGCCATCTCTCTGGTTGCTGCCGATGAAGGCAAGCTTATCAAGGCGATCGAACGTCTGACCAAGCAGAATATCCCGTGCGAGCAGGTGGCCGGTTTTGAAGCCTCCCGCGAGACGCTCGATAACATAAGCCGTGGTATCGGCGCGCCGCTGCGCAAAGAGCCCCGTGACCCGAGCGAGCAGCGCCGTGCGCCGCGTCCGCAAGGTCAAGGCCAGCGTCAGGGCGCCGGTCGTTCTGCCTCTAATGGCAATGCAGGTGGCGCGCGTACCGGTAACGGTGGCAAGCCCAAGCCGCAAGGTGGTCAGCGTCCGGCTGATGGTGCTGGTAAACCGGCTCAGGCCCGTCGCCCCCGTCGCGCGACCCACAACCAGTAAGCGGCTCGGGAGTCTGGCTCCCCGGCTGTACGGTTGACTGAAAAAGCCCTGCCAATCTGGCAGGGCTTTTTGTTTTTTGGCGAGGCCGATTGGCATGGTTCAGCTGCGAGAACCGCACTAGATGGCGGAAAGGTACTGCTTTTGCATCGCCAGCCAGCGGCCGTTATTGATAAACACCAGCTGCACCTTGAGCAGGGCCGCAATATCCGTGCGGTGCTTTTTATCGAGGTAGAGAAAGACCTGCTCATTGGTGATCTTCTGCCAGGGGGCCGCCAGCGCAGGCTGGTAGGTGGCGCGCATCTTGATGATCCAGTCCACTTTGCCCCTGTGCAACTGGGCAAGGCCCTGCTTCTCATCGTTCAACCAGATGACCTGATAGTTGCCAAGATAGCGTTCACACCACTGGATGCCACGCAGGCAGCCAATCACTGCGCCCTTGGCAGGGGGCCAGCTTGGGTTATCCCGAGGCTGGCCATAAATCGCTGCCTCCGAGATGGGGGCGCCTATTTGCAGCAAGTGGGGATAGGTCAGATCAAAGCCCTTGATCCGGGCCATATCGCCATCGACCGCACGATCCGCCTCAATCAACTTCTCGCAGCGGGCATAGGTGCAGGGGATCAACTGAAAGTCGATACCCGCCCGGCCAAACCAGTCATGAATAAAAGGGCGCAATATCGCCGTGTGCTCGACCGCTGCCGCCAGCTTTAGCGGGGTTGTGTGGGCAAAGGGGGTCAGCCCGATAAGCAGTAACCAGCCAATCCACTTCATATCGCACTCCTGAACCGGGCTTATGTTAAGCAGATCTGTTGCGACGATCTATGCAGTGAAGAATAGCCGATGGCCGTGGCTGCCCGACCGTGCCGCCATCTATTCGTGACGGCCGAGTCAGGGGAGCAGCGCCGTGATCAGGAGATGGGCCGCGCTCACCAGGATTACCGTGAAGGTCAGCCCCATCCCCGCTACCCGATAACGGAAGTTTTCTGGCGTGCGGCTCATACCAAAGGCGTGACAGAGGCGGCCAAGCAACAGGGCACTTCCCAGTAGATGGACAAGCCAGGGGGGCTGGCTGCTGGCTTCGACAAAATAGATGAGCAGCAGGGCGAGGGGGACGTACTCGGCAAAATTGGCATGCACACGCATGGCTCGCAGCGTGGCGGGATCATCCCCATGCCCCAGCGCCACCTTGCGGCTATGGCGGGTGCGAATGGTACGAATGCTCAGCAACACAAACAGTAAAGCGAGCAGGGCCGCGTAAACAGGTAGTATGGTCATGGTATCTGGCTCCCGGTGTGATGATGGCGAGTGGCTGGTGTTGAGAGACGCGATATTGCTCGGCGCCTCAATGGCTTGCCTCTGAGGGTAGCAGTCATCTGTACCAGATTGACCCGCCATATCGCGATGTTGCGAACGTTATGCCGACCCAAATAGCAAAAGCCCCGCCAATCAGATTGGCGGGGCTTTTGCTATTAAGAGAATTGAATCTCGGCAAGGATTAGAGCGCTGGCAGCATTCCGAGGCTGACGCTGATCTGTACGCCGACGATCAGTACGCCCATGGCTGCGGCCACTCCGAGCGCCACCACACCGCCCGGGGCGCGGTAGTGGTGGGCGGGAGCTTGTTTGCGGCTCTGCCATACCAGCGCCACCGGCAGCAGCACCGCGAGGATCGCCAGCGCAATGGCGGCGTAGCCGAGCGCCATGATAAAGCCCTGCGGGAAGTAGAGGGCAAACAGCAGGGGCGGCACAAAGGTGATAAGGCCGGTCTGGCTGCGGCCCTGCCAGTTGTCCTTGCGGCGGGTCACCTTGGCCATAAAGTCGAACAGCCCCAGCGTCACCCCGAGGAAGGAGGTGGCAAGCGCCAGATCGGCAAACAGGTGCATCGCCTGATTAAACGCAGGCCAGCTCACCAGCTTGCCGACGTTGGCCAGCAGGCTGTCCAGCGCGCCGCCGGTTTGCAGCAGGGCTTGCTGGCCGAGCAGACCGAGGATCGCCACCTGCCACAGCACGTAGAGGATCAGCGGCAGGGCTGAGCCCCAGACAAAGACCCGGCGCAGTTGCTTGGGGCAGTCACCGAGGTAGAGCATCACGCTTGGAATGGAGCCGTGAAAGCCGAACGAGGTGAAGATGACCGGCAGGCCCGCCAGCAACAGGCCCTGACCCAGCGGCATCGAGAGCAGATGCTGCCCTTGGGTGCGGGGCAGCAGCAACGCCAGCACCACCACCATGATCACCAGTTTGACAGTGAACATCAGCCGGTTGAGATAATCCACCGAGCGGGTGCCGACACAGACCATGCCGCCAAACAGCAGAGTAAAGGCCCAGGCGGCCTGCTCCTGGCTGAGGGTCATGCCCGCATCGGCCAGCGCCTGTGCCAGCAGGCTGCTACCGCCGCTGATGTAGGCGGAGGCCAGCGAGTAGAACAGCATCAGGATACAGAAGGAGGCGATGCGCTTGCCCCAGGGGCCGAGCAGATGATCCGCCAGCTGGTGCAGGTACCATTTGCCGGTGTTGAGGCTTGCCTCTACTTGCAGCATGGCGGTGAAGGCCATCAGGGCCCAGAGGCCGACCATCAACATCAGGGTGGCGGGGCCGCCGAGGGAGGAGGAGGCCAGCGGCAGGGCCAGCATGCCGGCGCCTATGGTGGTGCCGGCAATCAACAGGGTACAACCCAGGGTTTTGGTATTCATGTTATCCATCCGAACGTAGCGGTGTCAGTGCAAACAGGCGATGTCAGCAGTGACGTCAACAAGAGGGGGCCAATTGGCGTTATCAGAAGGTGCCTCCGGTGATAGGGCCGGAGGCTAGCAATATCGGAACGGGAACATCTGTACCTAAAACCTGTCAGTTGTAAAAGATGCTTGCCACGTTAGCGGATCAAAATAGCGGAAACAACCCCCTTTATACGGATCTTGTGCTGGCTTGTGGCAATAAGTGGAAATAAATGATGACAGTGGTAGCTAATTGCAGAAAAAAGCACCGAAAAAATGACTGGCAGGGGCTCATTGATACGGGTCAGCCAAGTGGTTGCAGCACGGATGGGGGAGTGCCTTGTCGTGGCGTTGGCGTTTAGTTGCGGGGTGAAAGGAGTGTGGAGGCCGGTTGTTTAGTCGGCCAGACGGTAGAAAAAGCAAAGCGGGCGGGTAGGGTTGTGGGGAAAAAAATAAGGCTGCCGATGCTGGCAGCCTTATTGTCATCTGCTTTCTTTACCCACCCATTGACAGCAAATCGGGTCTGCTTCGAGCAGGTTAGCGACGACGCTTGAGGGTGCGGCTCACATAGTGCAGCCCGCTCTGGTATTCGCCGTTCACCGCCTTGAGCGCCAGCTCCAGCGCCTGGCTCGCCAGCGCGTCGTGCTGCTGGGGCAGGGAGTTGATGCCAAAGGGGAGGAAGTCAAGCAGCCGATCGTCCCCGAAGGTGGCCATGGCGAGCTGGCTCATATCGATCTCTTGTTCCAACAGGTAGTCGAGTACCCCTTCCATCAGGATATAGGAAGTAGTGATCAGCGCTTCGGGCAGCTGACCCAGCTGCTGGTGCAGATCCTTGATCAGGCGATACCCCTCAAGGCGGGAGAAGTGATCCCCCTCGCACAGATGGCGAGCCGCGCTGTGACTGGCGACCGCCTGCTCGAAACCCGCTTTGCGCTCCTGACTGATCGTGAGTGCTGGCAGCGCGGTGATCAAGGCGATATGGCGCAAGGTCGGGGTGAGCAGGGAGCTGGTGAGATCAAAGCTCGCTTTCTCGTTTTCACTGGCAACGGTGACGAACTTGTCGGCGGCCATCGCCCGGTCGATGGCGAGGATTTGGCTGCCTTGCGCCTGCAATTTGCCGTAGAAGGGGTCGTCTGGCGGCAGGCAACTGGCCACCAGCAGGGCGTCCACATGGCGGCTCACCAGCATCTGGGCCAGCTCTTTTTCTGTGGCGGGCTCATCTTCCGAGCAGACGATGAGCAGCTGATAGCCCTGCGCCCGGGCCCCCTGTTCCAGCCGTTTGGCCAGCTTGGCGTAACTGGCGTTCTCAAGGTCGGGCAAGATAAAGCCGAGGGTCTTGGTCTGGCCGCCACGCAGGGAGGCGGCGCGGCTGTCCGGCTGATAGTTATGGGCGGTGACAACGGCCATCACCTTGTCGCGGGTGGCCTGACTGATGCGGTATTGATCGGCCTTGCCATTGATCACATAGCTTGCCGTGGTGCGCGAGACACCGGCGAGGGCGGCGATTTCATCCAGTTTCATCATATTGGCTCTGTTTGAGTTGCAAGGCCCACGGTCACTGCCGGGTGAGGGCACCGAAAAGTGTGCGCGGGATCATATCATTGAAAAGCACTCTTTGTGGGTACTTGATCAATTCGCTGAAACGATTCAGTCTGAGTGTAAGTGAAACGATTCAGCCTGTCAGCAACGAAGAGACCCAGTGGCCTGAAAATCAGGCTCCGATCACAGTCAACCGTGTTCGGGTCTATTGTCAGCTGGCGAGTTACCCGAATGTTCAATTGTGATCTACCGGCGCGGCCGGAACCTGATGGAGAGTCTCTATGTTGAAGTTGGCGCGAGAGCAGATCTTGCTGGGACAGTCGGTGGCAACCAAGTCGGACGCCATTGCCCTGCTGGCAGGCAAACTGACCGAAGCCGGTCTGGTGGAAGCGGGCTATGTGGATGGGATGCTGGCCCGTGAAGCGCAGCATGCCACCTATCTTGGCAGTGGCATCGCCATTCCCCACGGCACCACCGACACCCGTCATCTGGTGAAGAGCACAGGCGTCATGGTGGCCCAGTTCCCCAATGGTATCGAGTGGGATGAGGGGCAGATCGCCTATGTCGCCATCGGCATCGCCGCCAAGTCCGACGAGCATCTGGGCATTTTGCGCCAGCTCACCCATGTGCTGGGTGACGAGCAGGCGGCAGTTCAGCTCAAAGAGGCCACCGATGCCGACACCATCATCAACATCCTGACTGGCGCCACTGCCGCCAAAGAGGTGCAATACCTGACCCTGGCTGACTTCCCGGCCGATGATCGCGACCAACTGCTGCTGGGAGCAGCCGCCCGCGCCAAATCGGCGGGCTGGGGCGATGCCGCCATGGTGAGCGCGCTGCTGGCAAGCGAACCTGCCTATCTGGGCGAGGGCGTCTGGTTGGCCCGGGCGCAAGCGGCCCAGACCGGTTGGGTGCTGGCCACCCCGAGTAGCGCCATCACGGCAGGGGAGCTCCCGGTCAGCGCTATGCTGCTGCTGTGCGCCGCAGATAGCGGCCATCTGCCGCAACTGGAGAATCTGGCCAAACTGGCGGCTGCCGGCCAACTCGCTACGCTGGCGGGCGGTGAGGGACTGGCCATGCTGCAGGCGGGCCCCGCGAGCGGTCTTTCCGAAACCTTCACCATCATCAACCCTCACGGTCTGCACGCCCGCCCGGGTGCCATGCTGGTCAAGGTGGCCAAAGAGTTTGAATCCGACATCCGGGTGGCCAATCTGGATGGCAGCGGCGAAGCGGTTTCCGCCAAGAGCCTGATGAAAGTGATCGGCCTTGGCGTCAAGTGCGGTCACCGTCTGGCATTTCGCGCCGAAGGGGCAGATGCCGAAGCCGCCCTCAAGGGGATCGGTGAGGCCATTGCCGCTGGTTTGGGCGAGGGGGCGCATTGATGAAGATTGTCACCATTACCCCCAACCCCGCCCTTGATCTCACCACTCGTTTGGAAGCGATGAGCCTGGGTGAGGTCAATCTGGTGAGCGAGGCCAACCTGCGCGCGGCAGGCAAGGGGATCAACGTCGCCATGGTGCTCAAGGACTTGGGCCGTGAGGTGGGCGTCACCGGCTGGCTGGGCGCAGACAATGAGCAGAGTTTTGCCTCCCTGTTTGCAGAGCGGGCGTTGGATGATCACTTTGTCCGTGTCGCGGGCAGCACCCGCATAAACGTCAAGATTTCCGAGCAGTCCGGTCGAGTCACCGATCTCAACTTGCCGGGGCTCACCATCCAGCAAGGGGAAGTGAGCGCGCTGGAGCAGGCCATCGACGAGTTGGCACCTCACGCCGACTGGTTCGTGCTGGCGGGCAGCCTGCCCAAAGGGGTGGCTCCCGATTACTGCGCCCATCTGATCCGTCTGCTCAAGGCCAAGGGCAAGCAGGTGATCTTTGATTGCAGCGGCGCGGCGTTAAGCGAAGGGATCAAGGCGGCGCCGACCCTAGTCAAACCCAACCTGGAAGAGCTGAGCCAGTGGGCGGGGCGCCCCATCAAGACCCTGAGCGAGCAGGCCGAGTGTGCCCGCGCGCTGCAGGCAAGCGGCATCCCCAACGTGGTGATCTCCAACGGCGCCGATGGCCTCATCTGGTTTGCCCCGGATGCCGTCTGGCAGGCCATTCCGCCGCGGATGCAGGTGGTCAGCACCGTGGGTGCTGGCGATTCCCTGGTGGCCGGTCTCGCCCATGGTCTGAGCCTTGGCTGGGCGCCGGAGCAGACCCTGCGGCTGGCCACCGCCGTCTCGGCCTTGGCGGTCAGTCAGGTGGCGGTCGGCTTTGACGATATCAATGTGCTCAACCCTTTACTTGAACAGGTGCGCGTAGAGCGTCTGGATGCGCTGGCACCGGTTCAGTGCAATACCCCCTCAATGGAAAACTCAGGAGATGCCCAATGAAAGCAATCTTGGTTACGGCTTGCCCTGCGGGCATTGCCACCAGCTTTCTCGCTGCAAAACGGATAGAACAGCAGGCCAAACTGGCTGGCTGGGAACTCACCCTCGACGTCGGCTCCAGCGTGCAGCCCCGCCAAGTTCCGAGCAAGGAGCAGATTGCTGCCGCCGATCTGGTGCTGGTTGTCGCCAGTGCCCCGGTGGATCTCGCCGCCTATGATGGCAAGCGGGTCTATCAGGGCAGCATGGATCTCGCGCTGCAGGATCCGGCTGCCTTGCTGGAGGCCGCAACCAGCGGTGCCAGCGTCTATCGTCATCAAGCCGCTCCCGCAGCCGCCAAACCTGCCGCCGCTGGCAAGCGCATTGTGGCGGTGACTGCCTGCCCGACCGGCGTGGCCCACACCTTTATGTCGGCAGAAGCGCTGGAGACCATGGCCAAGCAGCTGGGTTATCAGATCCGCGTCGAGACCCAGGGCTCGGTCGGTGCCCAGAATGCCCTGACTGCCGAAGAGATTGCATCTGCCGATCTGGTGTTCCTCGCCACCGACATCGAGGTGGACATGGCCCGCTTCGATGGCAAGCAGGTCTATCGCACCAGCACCGGCGCTGCGCTCAAGAAAACCCGCGCCGAGCTCGACAAGGCGTGGAACGAGGCAAAACTGTATCGCCACAGTGGCGGCAGCCAGCCCAAGAAAGAAGAGAAGGCTGGCCCCTACAAGCATTTGCTGACCGGTGTCTCCTTTATGCTGCCGATGGTGGTGGCGGGTGGTCTTATCATCGCGCTCTCGTTTGTGTTCGGTATCGAAGCGTTCAAGGTGGAAGGCACCTTGGCCGCCGCCCTGATGAAGATCGGTGGTGGCTCCGCTTTTGCCCTGATGATCCCGGTGCTGGCAGGTTACATTGCCTACTCCATCGCTGACCGTCCGGGTCTCGCCCCCGGCATGATCGGCGGTATGCTGGCAAGCTCGCTGGGCGCCGGTTTTCTTGGCGGTATCGTGGCCGGTTTCCTGGCCGGTTACAGCGCCAAGTACCTGAGCGACAAGGTGCGCCTGCCGACCACCCTGGAAGCGCTCAAGCCGATCCTTATCATTCCGTTGGTGGCCAGCCTCTTTACCGGTCTGGTGATGATCTACGTGGTGGGTGGTCCGGTGGCTGGCATCATGAATGCCATGACCGAGTTCCTCAACAACATGGGCTCTGCCAACGCCGTGCTGCTTGGTGTCATCATCGGCGCCATGATGTGCTTCGACATGGGCGGCCCGGTCAACAAGGCGGCTTACGCCTTCGGTGTCGGCCTGCTGGCCTCCAAAACCTACGCCCCGATGGCAGCGGTGATGGCCGCCGGTATGGTGCCGGCACTGGGGATGGGGATCGCCACCTTCCTGGCCCGTACCAAGTTCATCAAGGCGGAGCAGGAAGCGGGCAAGGCCTCCTTCGTACTGGGTCTGTGCTTTATCTCCGAGGGGGCCATTCCGTTTGCAGCCAAGGATCCGATGCGGGTCATCCCGGCCTGCATGGTGGGCGGCGCCCTGACCGGTGCGCTCTCCATGCTGTTCGGCTGCGAGCTGATGGCGCCCCACGGCGGTCTGTTCGTGCTCTTTATCCCGCACGCCATCAGCAACGTCATGATGTATATCGTGGCCATTGCCGCAGGCTCGCTGCTGACCGGTGTCTCCTACGCCATGCTCAAGCGCGGTGAAGAGCAGGCCAAGTTGGCTACGGCCTGAGTGGTGTAGCGTAAGTAAATGCAATCAATAACAAAGCGGCCTTCGGGCCGCTTTTGGTTTCGTGTGGGAACGTTTTTAATGATGGTCGTAAACAGGTAAGGAAAGAGCTTAAAAATCCCAACCTGCTTGATCCGGTTGCTCACTTTGGGCGCCTTCCTGTGCCTTGCGGCGGGCGGCATCGACCCGTGCCTTGCGGTTGCGGCACAGGCGCATCACCTCCTGCTGCTCGGCAGGGGTCATGGTGAGCCAGTTGAAACGCTCCTCGCGATTGCGCAGGCAGCCCTTGCAGTAGCCCTTGTTGTTCACTTCGCAGACCCCGATGCAGGGGCTCTGCAACGGGAAGATTTCGAGCTGTTCCATCCATCACCTCGCACATCCTGTCACCTTGTTATAACCCAGCGGATCCCCTTTGGAGAAATCCTGCTTCAAGTGATTGATGTCGTTTGCTTTCCCCCTGCAAATTTGGCATCTTCCCCGCCGAGCATGGCTCTTGGCGTTATATGAGGAAATATGAACAAACACGCGTACTGGCTGACCGCCGCAGTGCTGGGACTGGCCGGTTGTGCGGGCAACTCTGATAAAGCAGATGTGCCCAAAAAACAGACCGACAACAGATGCTTTCTTAACTGCGAGGTGCCGGAAAATCTGGGCAAGCAGTATCTGGACGGGACCTTGCCAGAGGATCTGGTGAGGGTGGAGCGGGTCAATAGCCGTGCGCGTGCCGACTACAGCAAGTTTGGCCCGCAAAGCAGACTGGTATTGGAGCGCTCCGGCAAGATGACCCGCCGTTATGGCGAGCTCTATCACCAGCTTTCCCGCTGGGTGGCGGGCGGCGGCAATCCTGCCGACATCACCCGTTATGGTATCAGCCTGGCTCAGCTGGGCGGTGCTGATCGCATGGGTAACGTGCTCTTTACCGGTTACTACTCGCCGGTGCTGGAGGTGCGCCACCGCCCGGATGCCAAGTACAAATATCCCATCTATGCCATGCCCAAATGTGGCGGTCGCTGTCCGACCCGGGCCGAGATCCATCAGGGAGCACTGGCCAACCGCGGGCTGGAGCTGGGTTACAGCAAATCCCTTATCGATAACTTCCTGATGGATGTGCAGGGCTCGGGCTTTGTCCACTACGGGGATGACGATCGGCTGCAATATCTGGGCTACAGCGGCAAGAACGGCCACGGTTACGTCAGTATCGGCCGGGTACTGATCGACCGCGGTGAAGTGCCCAAAGAGCAGATGTCGATGAAGGCCATCAAGGAGTGGGCCAACCGACAGCCGGAGGAGAGCGTCAAGGAGCTGGTGGAGCAGAACCCCTCCTATGTCTTCTTCGAGCGTCGACCCACCAATGATGTGATCGGCGCGGCCGGTATCCCGCTGCTGCCGCTGGCGGCTGTTGCCGCCGACAAGACCCTGTTGCCGATGGGGACGCCGATCCTCGCCGAAGTTCCCTTGCTCGATAAAGAGGGCAACTGGACCGGCAAGCACCAGCTGCGCTTGTTGATTGCGCTGGATGTGGGCGGGGCAGTGAAGAAGGGGCACCTCGATCTCTACCACGGTATGGGTGAGAAGGCTGGCGTCGCAGCCGGTCACTACAAGCACTTTGGCCGGGTCTGGAAGCTGGGCCTGCACCACGGGCCGACCGCTGCCCCCTGGTTGTAATCCCCTGATGGGTTGGGCGTCTGTCATCGGGCGCCCGAGCAATGTGAAGAGACAAAAAAAGCCGCCGGATTGCTCCGGCGGCTTTCTATTTTGTGCGAGTTGCCAGTCTGTGGCTGCGTCAGCTCTTCTGGATATCCAGCCGGATGGCGCCGACCGGTTTGCAGCAGCAGGGGAGGCACTCCCCCTGGGCGACGAATGCCAAGGGCACCGCAGGATAGTGCACCTTGCCAGCCATCAGCGGAGTGCGGCAGGCGCCGCAATAGCCGCTGCGACACTGAAATTCCACATGATGACCATGGCGCTCCAGGGTCTCCAACACGCTTTCGCCGGGATGGGCGTGCAGCACGGCACCATCCCGGGTATGTACCCGTGGTGCCACGACCGCCTGCTGTTCAGCAACTGCGTGCGGGGCAGGGGTCAGCGTGTTGGTGGCATCACTCACAGCTCGAAATCACCCAGGTCATCGGCATTGACTTCGCTGTCGATCTGACCGACCAGATAGGAGCTGACCTCTACCTCTTGCGGGGCGACCTGCACGTTGTCGGATGACAGCCAGGTGTTGATCCAGGGGATCGGGTTCTGCTTGGTGCCGACAAAGGCTGGCTGCAGGCCGACCGCGCTCATGCGCAAGTTGGTGATGTACTCCACGTACTGGCAGAGGATGTCCTTGTTCAGGCCGATCATGGAGCCGCCCTGGAACAGGTACTCGGCCCACTCCTTCTCCTGAATGGCTGCTTCCTTGAAGATCTCGAAGCAGGCCTGTTCGCACTCGGCGGCGATCTCGGCCATCTCCGGGTCATCCTGGCCGGTGCGCATCAGGTTCAGCATGTGCTGGGTGCCGGTGAGGTGCAGCGCTTCGTCGCGGGCGATCATCTTGATGATCTTGGCGTTGCCTTCCATCAGTTCACGCTCGGCGAAGGCAAAGGAGCAGGCGAAGCTGACGTAGAAGCGGATTGCTTCCAGCGCGTTGACGCTCATCAAGCACAGATAGAGCTTCTTCTTGAGCTCGCGCAAGGTGATAGTGACCTCGCGGCCCGCGACGGTGTGGGTACCTTCACCATGCAGGTTGTAGAGGGCGGTCGCTTCGATCAGGTCGTCGTAGAAGTGGCTGATGGAGCCGGCGCGCTTCAAGATCTGCTCGTTGGTCACGATGTCGTCGAACACCTGGGCGGGGGTGTTGACGATATTGCGGATGATATGGGTGTAGGAGCGAGAGTGGATGGTCTCGGAGAAGGCCCAGGTCTCAATCCAGGTTTCCAGCTCCGGAATGGAGACCAGCGGCAGCAGCGCTACGTTGGGGCTGCGGCCCTGAATGGAGTCCAGCAGGGTCTGGTACTTCAGATTGGAGATGAAGATGTGCTGCTCGTGGGGCGGCAGGGCCTGATAGTCGATGCGATCACGGGAGACATCCACCTCTTCTGGGCGCCAGAAGAAGGAGAGCTGCTTCTCGATCAGCCGCTCGAACACTTCGTGCTTTTGTTGATCATAACGGGCTACGTTGACCGATTGGCCAAAAAACATCGGCTCTTTGAGCTGGTCGTTTTGGGTTTGGCAGAAAGTTGAATAGGCCATGGTTACCAGAATATGTGAATAGAGAAAACAGGAGAGCGGGAGCTTCATGCTCCCGCCCGGTTATCAGTTCTTGCTGTGACTTAGATTTTGCAAGCCCCGCCAGCGCAACCGTCATCTTGCAGGTCGGTCTGGGCATCGTCTGCACCATCACGGGTGTTGTGATAGTACAGGGTCTTGAGGCCGTATTTGTAGGCGGTCAGCAAGTCCTTGAGCAGCTGTTTCATCGGGACCTTGTTGCCTTCGAAACGGGCAGGGTCGTAGTTGGTGTTGGCGGAGATCGCCTGATCCACAAACTTCTGCATGATACCGACCAGCTGCAGGTAGCCGTCAACGCTCGGTTGCTTCCAGAGCAATTCGTATTGATCTTTCAGACGATCATACTCGGGCACCACCTGTTTGAGAATGCCGTCTTTGGAGGCCTTGACCGACACCAGACCGCGTGGCGGCTCGATGCCGTTGGTGGCGTTGGAGATCTGGCTGGAGGTCTCGCTCGGCATCAGGGCGGTCAGGGTGGAGTTACGCAAGCCCACTGACTTGATCTCTTCACGCAGACTTTCCCAATCCAGATGCAGCGGCTCGTTACACAGCGCATCCAGATCCTTCTTGTAGGTGTCGATGGGCAGGATACCTTGCGCGTAGGTGGTCTCGCCAAACAGCGGGCAGGGGCCGAACTCGCGGGCCAACTGCACGGAGGCTTTCAGCAGGTAGTACTGAATGGCCTCGAAGGTGCGGTGAGTCAGTGCCAGACCAGTGCCGTCAGAGTAGCGGGCACCGTTTTTGGCCAGGTAGTAGGCGTAGTTGATGACGCCGATCCCCAGAGTGCGACGACCCATGCTGCCCTTCTTGGCGGCGGCAATCGGGTAGTCCTGATAGTCGAGCAGGGCGTCGAGGGCACGTACGGCCAGATCGGCCATCTCTTCCAGATCTTCCAGCTTCTCGATGGCACCGAGGTTGAAGGCGGAGAGGGTGCACAGGGCGATTTCGCCACTCTCGTCGTCGATATTGTTGAGCGGCTTGGTCGGCAGCGCAATCTCGAGGCAGAGGTTGGACTGGCGTACCGGCGCCACGCTCGGATCAAACGGGCTGTGGGTGTTGCAGTGATCGACATTCTGGATGTAGATGCGACCGGTACCGGCACGCTCCTGCATCATCAGGGAGAAAAGATCGACAGCTTTGAGGGTCTTCTTGCGAATGGCCGGATCCTGCTCGTACTTGACGTAGAGCTCTTCAAACTTGTCCTGATCGGCGAAGAAGGCATCGTACAGACCCGGCGCATCGGACGGGGAGAACAGTGTGATGTCACCGCCCTTGATGAGACGCTGGTACATCAGCTTGTTGATCTGCACGCCGTAGTCCATGTGACGAACACGGTTCTCTTCCACGCCGCGGTTGTTCTTCAGCACCAGCAGGCTTTCCACTTCGGTGTGCCACAGCGGGTAGAACAGGGTGGCCGCACCGCCGCGCACGCCGCCCTGGGAGCAGCACTTCACGGCAGTCTGGAAGTATTTGTAGAAGGGGATGCAACCGGTGTGGAACGCTTCGCCACCACGGATGGGGCTGCCCAGACCGCGGATGCGCCCAGCGTTGATGCCGATACCGGCGCGCTGGGAAACGTACCGCACGATGGAGCTGGCGGTGGCGTTGATGGAATCCAGACTGTCGTCGCACTCGATCAGCACGCAGGAGCTGAATTGGCGGGTCGGGGTGCGCACGCCGCTCATGATCGGGGTCGGCAGGGAGATCTTGAAGGTCGAGACTGCATCATAGAAGCGCTTGATGTAGTCCAGACGGGTATCTTTCGGATACTTGGAGAAGAGGCAGGCCGCAACCAGCATATAGAGGAACTGCGGGCTCTCGTAGATCTCGCCGGTGACGCGGTTCTGGACCAGATACTTGCCTTCCAGCTGTTTGACTGCCGCGTAGGAGAAATCCATGTCGCGCCAGTGATCCAGATGGGTGTTCAGCTCTTCGAAGTCGGCCTGGGTGTAGTCTTCCAGCAGGTGCTTGTCGTACTTGCCCATGTCCACCAGACGAGCCACGTGCTGGTAGAGGTGGGGCGGTTCGAACTGGCCATAGGCCTTCTTGCGCAGGTGGAAGATGGCCAGACGGGCTGCCATGTACTGGTAGTCCGGGGTCTGCTCGGAGATGAGGTCAGCCGTCGCCTTGATGATGGTTTCGTGAATGTCGGCGGTACGGATACCGTCATAGAACTGGATGTGGGATTTGAGCTCTACCTGGGAGACCGACACGTTGTCGAGCCCTTCGGCGGCCCAGTCCAGCACGCGGTGAATTTTATCCAGATCGATGGGTTCTTTGTGTCCGTTACGCTTCGTCACAAACAAGTTCATTGGCTGATGACCTTCAGTTGATTCCCGAAAAACCATCGCACAATGGCGCCACCCAGGCTCCGGCGGTGTGCGGGAGGTGGGTAGAGATTGTGCGATGAATCACAAGATGTAGTGTTATTTTAAGTTCGAGCTACAAGATAGTGAGGTCAGCCCGCCATTGCAATGTGTGGATAAGTGACGAGCTGTGGATAAATTGTGAGTCTTGCCCCATCAGTTAGTGACCGCTCACAGTGAGCGGGTTTTCATTCGTCCGCTCCGCTAAATGCAAGTCTCCCGATCGAAGATGGAAAATTTAAATAACTTTTTTTGCTTGCGAAACGGGGGGCTTTTTACTAGCAAACGGCGGCTGATTATCCCTTATGCAACAAGGGTCAAAAGCTGTCCACTTGTCGCAGCCGCGGGCTCAGCGTGGCAAGGGCTTAACATCAGACGATGGCGGTTTGTGGCCTGTATGTGAAGGCTGCGTGTTTGTCAAATGGGTATCCAACAGCCGGTAAGCTGCCTTTATTATCCATGAATAGAGGTGTGATGGCGGCGCAGGTTGTGAGAGCGTATGAGAGCGTAAATGAAGAGGTTCAAGAGGGCGGGGAGTCTCTCTCCGCCCCGTTATTGCACGTTACTCGGTAAGGCTGCGCGTCACACCTTGGCCGTCAGCTCGTAGCGCAGCCAGTGGTGCAGGGCCTGCACGGTATCGAAGTGCAGATCGGCGCCCCACTCGGCGGGATCCTCGTTATCGCTCAGATAGCCCCAGCCAGCGACGGCGGTGCGCATGCCCGCATTGCGGCCCGCTTCGATGTCCCGCACATGATCACCCACATAGAGGCAGTGAGCCGCCTCGACGCCCAGCTGGTCGCAGGCAAAGAACATGGGGGCGGGGTCGGGCTTGCGTACCGGCAGGGTATCGGCGCTGACGGTGACGCCGCAGCTGGCAAGCTGTGGCAGGGACGCCAGCAGCGGTTCGGTGAGAAAGCCCGGCTTGTTGGTGACGATGCCCCAGGGCAGCGCTTTTTCATCCAGCCACTCGATAAGATCCACCATCCCCTCATAGGGGCGGGTACCGACACAGAGGTTGGCCGCGTAGTAGTCGAGCAGGGCATTGCGCAGGCGCGTGGCCCCCAGCTCTTCAAGCAGTTCGTCGCCAAGACCCGCTTTCAGCAGCCCGAGCGCTCCGTGGGAGGTGGTCTGACGAATGATGTCGTCAGAGAGCGGCGCAAAACCTTCGTTTATCAGCACATGGTTGACGGCGGCGCCGAGATCCGGGGCCGTGTCGAGCAGGGTGCCGTCCAGATCAAACAGCACGCAGCGCAGAGGCACAGGGTGAGAGGCGCTCATCAACCGTGTTCCGGGCGGACAAACTCCACCATATAGTTGACGTCAACATTCTTGCCGAGCTTGAACTGGTTGGTGAGGGGGGCATAGTGGACGCCGCTCATGTCGCGCACCAGCAGGCCAGCCGCTTCACCCATGCGACACAGTTCGGCCGGGGTGATGAACTTTTTGTGGTCGTGGGTACCCTTGGGCACCATCTTCATCAGGTATTCGGCCCCGATGATCATCATCAGATAGGCTTTCGGGTTGCGGTTGATGGTAGAGACAAACACCCGGCCACCCGGGCGAACCAGGGTCGCGATGGCGCGCAGCACGGAGGCCGGGTCCGGCACATGCTCAAGCATCTCCATGCAGGTGACCACGTCATACTGGCCGGCGGCCTCCAAGGCATGAGCTTCGGCGGTGATCTGGCGATATTCGAGCTCGACACCCTGCTCCAGAGCGTGCAGGCGGGCGACCCCGAGCGGCTCCTTGCCCATGTCGATGCCGGTTACCTTGGCGCCACGGCGCGCCATGCTCTCGGAGAGGATGCCACCACCACACCCGATATCGAGCATGCGCTTGCCAAACAGACCGCCACTTTTGTCGGTGATCCAGTCAAGGCGTACCGGATTGATTTGATGCAGGGGTTTGAATTCACCTTCCATGTCCCACCAGCGGGAGGCGATGGCGTCAAACTTGGCGATTTCTGTCAGATCGACATTGGCGTCACTGTGCATTTTTCGAAGATCCTGTGGCCGGGCGCCCGGTTATGAGTCATGGGCGCAATCTATTGTCCTGGCGGGCATTATAACGGACGGACTTTGTCACACCAGCCCGATCTGATACCCGATTTGTGGCTTAAGGTATTTGGCTCAGTGTGTTACCATGTCGCGCTGTTTAAGCCAAAGAACAACTAATTAGGGATAAGGCTTTCTATGAGCGATCTGGCCAGAGAGATCACGCCGGTCAACATCGAAGAAGAGCTCAAGAGTTCCTATCTTGATTACGCCATGAGCGTGATCGTAGGACGAGCTCTGCCGGATGTGCGTGATGGCTTGAAACCGGTTCACCGCCGCGTTCTGTTTGCAATGAACGAGTTGGGGAACGACTGGAACAAGCCCTATAAAAAATCGGCCCGTGTGGTCGGTGACGTAATCGGTAAATATCACCCGCACGGCGATATCGCTGTGTATGACACCATTGTCCGGATGGCGCAGGATTTCTCCATGCGTTACATGCTGGTCGATGGTCAGGGCAACTTCGGTTCAGTCGACGGCGACAGCGCCGCGGCCATGCGTTATACCGAAGTGCGGATGGCCCGCATCTCTCACGAGTTGCTGGCTGATCTGGACAAAGAGACCGTGGACTGGGTGCCGAACTATGACGGCACCGAGATGATCCCGGCTGTCATGCCCACCAAGGTTCCCAACCTGTTGATCAACGGCTCCTCCGGTATTGCGGTGGGCATGGCGACCAACATTCCGCCTCACAACCTCACCGAGATAGTCAACGGCTGTCTGGCGTTGATTGAGAATGGCGACCTCACCATCGATGAGTTGATGACCTATATCACCGGGCCTGATTTCCCCACCGGCGGCATCATCAACGGTCGTTCCGGCATCGTGCAGGCTTACCGCACCGGTCGTGGTTCCGTCTATGTGCGCGCCAAGGCCGAAGTGGAAGTGGACGACAAGACCAGTCGCGAGACCATCATCGTTCACGAGCTGCCTTATCAGGTGAACAAGGCGCGGTTGATCGAAAAGATCGCCGAGCTGGTCAAAGAGAAGAAAATTGAGGGCATCAGTGCCCTGCGCGATGAGTCTGATAAAGACGGCATGCGCATTGTTATCGAGATCAAACGTGGCGAGTCTGGCGAGATTGTGCTGAACAATCTCTACAAGCACACCCAGCTGCAAACCACGTTCGGCATCAACATGGTGGCGCTCGATAACAACCAGCCCAAGGTGATGAACCTTAAAGAGATCCTGGATGCGTTCCTGCTGCACCGCCGTGAAGTGGTGACTCGCCGGACCGTGTTCGAACTGCGCAAGGCGCGGGATCGGGCCCATATCCTTGAAGGTCTGGCGGTTGCGCTGGCCAACATCGATCCCATCATCGAGCTTATTCGTCACAGCGCGACGCCGGCCGATGCAAAAGCGGGCCTGGTTGCCAAGGGCTGGGAACTCGGCAACGTGGCGTCCATGCTGGAGAAAGCGGGCGACGACGCAGCGCGGCCAGAGTGGCTGGAGCCACAGTTCGGTATTCGTGAAGGTCAATACTTCCTGACCGAACAGCAAGCCCAGGCCATCCTTGACCTGCGTCTGCACAAGTTGACCGGCCTCGAGCACGAGAAGATCCTGGAAGAGTACCAATCTCTGCTGGATCTGATCGCCGAGCTGCTGCACATCCTGGCGAGCCCGGCTCGTCTGATGGAAGTGATCCGCGATGAGCTGCTGGCCGTGCGCGAGCAGTATGGCGACGAGCGTCGCACCGAGATCAGCATGTCCAGTGCCGAGATCAACATCGAAGATCTGATCACCCCGGAAGACGTGGTAGTTACCCTGTCTCACCAGGGCTATGTGAAGTATCAGCCGCTCTCCGACTACGAGGCCCAGCGCCGCGGTGGTCGTGGCAAGTCGGCCACCCGGATCAAGGAAGAGGACTTTGTGGAACGTCTGCTGGTGGCCAACACCCACGACACCATTCTGTGCTTCTCCACCCGCGGCAAGGTCTACTGGCTCAAGGTTTACCAGCTTCCGGAAGCGTCCCGTGGCGCCCGTGGTCGTCCGATCATCAACCTGCTGCCGCTGGAAGAGGGTGAGCGTATCACCGCCATCCTGCCGGTGAAGGAGTATGATGCCGAGAAGTATGTGTTCTTCGCCACCGCCAACGGCACCGTGAAGAAGACCAGCTTGTCTGACTTCAGCCGTCCGCTCTCCTCCGGTATTCGTGCCATCAACCTCAAAGAGGGTGATGAGCTGATCGGGGTGGATATCACCGATGGCAGCAACGAGATCATGCTCTTCTCCGATGCGGGCAAAGTCGTTCGCTTCGCCGAAGGCAGCGGTCGCGCTGATGCGGATGTCAGCGATGACGTTGAAACCGACGACGATGCCGGCAATGACGATGATGGCAGCGACAACGGCGAAGGCACCGAAAGCAAGGGCACCTTCAAGGGCGTACGCCCGATGGGTCGTACCGCTGCCGGTGTGCGCGGCATCAAGCTGGGCGCCGGTGACAAGGTGGTTTCCCTCATCGTTCCGCGTGGCGAAGGTGCCATCCTCACCGCTACCGAGAACGGTTACGGCAAACGTACCGCACTCAATGAGTACCCGACCAAGAGCCGTGGTACCCAGGGCGTTATCTCCATCAAGGTGGATGAGCGCAATGGCAAGGTGATCGATGCGATCCAGGTCGAAGATACCGACCAGATCATGCTGATCACCAACGGCGGCACCCTGGTGCGTACCCGTGTTGCCGAGGTGAGCGTCATTGGCCGTAACACCGGCGGTGTCCGTCTGATCCGTACCGGTGAAGACGAGACCGTGGTTGGCCTGCAGCGCATCGCCGAGAGTGACGAAGACGAGAACGAGAACGACGCTCTGGCCGTGGACGGTGAGGTATCTGAAGGTACCGATACCGCGACCGGCACTGATGCGGTCGATGCAGGGGAAGCGGGCGACGAGTAATCGTCTCCTGAGTCACTTGCCTCAGCAAAAAGAGCGACCCAGGTGGTCGCTCTTTTTATTTGTCTGCTTTTTATGACTGCCAGATAAAAGTAGGGCAGGGTGCTGGCGGGATCACTCCTGCAGCCACATTCTGGCGCTGCGGGCGGGCATGGCGACCCGTACCCATTGGCTCTGCACGTTGAGCACGGCACCTTGGTCGAGCACGTCCCGATAGTTGCGATACCAGTTCATTTCGAACCTGGCGGTATCGAGCCAGTACTCCTGCTCGTCGTCGCACTTGTTGATACCGACCAGCCCCTGCTTGCCCCGTTTGAACAGCACGAAGCAGTCGCCGCTGCCGACCAACTGCATCGGCTGACCCTGCACCGCATTGTGAAAGCGGATCATTCCCTTGAGATCGGCGCGCAGGTAGTAATCCTGCCAGCGCAGGCCGTCCTTGGCCTGGGTCTCGCCGTGATCCGAATAGACCAGCGGTGAGCCACCATCGCGCCCGAGCAGGTAGGCATAGGCCAGCTTCTCGTCTGTCTGGCTTAAGACCTGATAGCGGAAACCGTCGTTGGTGGGGATGTCGTGGGTCACGGCAAAGGTGACGGCGCGGCTACCCGGCAGGGCCTGACCATAGGCACCCGGATCCGCCAGCAGGTTCATGCTGCCACCGTAACTGAACGCCCCGCGCAGGGAGGCAAACAGCGGAAAGTCATAGGCACCCTGACCGCTGTTGTCGAGGTAGGGTTTGAGGAAGCGCTCGTAATCGGTGCTGCCGGCGCCCCCTGTGGTGATCACCTCGCCAAACACATGCATCCCCTGTTTGATCTCGGGGGTGAACACGGCGTTGATCTGGTAATCGCTCATATGTTTGACCGCATCGACCCGAAAGCCCTTGATCCCCATCCCCTTGAGCGCCTTGAGATAGGCCTGCTGCTGGCTCACCACCCAGTTGTTGGGATCCAGATCCGGTAGACCCTTGTCACCCGCGCCGCCACACAGGCGCCAGTACTGGACGTGGCCCGGATCGCTCCAGTCACTGATGCACCCTTCTGGATGAAAATCGGCGGCAGCCAGCAGGTTTTGCCCCAGATCGCCAAACAGCTTCTGGCGCTCGAAATAGGCTGGGTTGGCGGCGTACTGACCGAGCAGTTCGCTACCGGGGTAGTTGAGGTCCTGGCGCTTCCAGCTCTCGTTGGCCATGTGGTTGAGCACCACATCGGCATAGACGGCGATACCGCGCGCCTTCATGGCGGCGATCAGCTGCTCGAGATCCTGCTTGTTGCCAAGGGGGGTGTCGACAAGGCGCAGATCCTGCGGCTGGTAACGGGCCCACCACTCGTTGCCCGAGGACTTCAGGGGCGGTGAGATGAGTACCTGTTTGTAACCGGCCGACTTGATAAGGTCGGCTTTGGCGGTCACTTCACTGTACTTCCAGTTGAAGGCGTGCAGTATGACATCGGCGTGCGCCAAGGGAGCGATCAGCATGCCTGCTAGATTGGCCCCTTGAAGATCCAGACACTTCGCCCCTCTTAACTTAAGAGGTAGTCTTGGAGCTATGTTCAGTACTA
>NZ_JAPCJA010000054.1:19913-30149 GCF_027707745.1 Aeromonas sp. QDB23 | reverse complement strand
CCGATGTGGAGCGGGTGATGTCACTTTGTAGCCGAGATTGGATAAAACTGACCTAATGTTTAATCCGATTGGTATAAAAACAGTCGTTTGAATATGAAACCGCCGTCAAAGGCGGTTTTTTATTATCCGGGCAAAAAAAAAGCCCACGGCGGATGCGGTGGGCAAAGACAATTCAGGATGGATGTTCACAGACAGTGAGTGCGTCTGGACACAGACCGGAAAATAAACAGTTGAGCCGTCGCGAGCTCTCAGAGTCGGTTCATTTGATAGAGCTGAACAAAGGAAAGCTTGTAGTAACGGATGGTTTTAGCAACAAACTTTTTCATCTTCGATTCCAATAGACAGGTTCAAATTGATCGTCGAATACGTACCGTGAACCCAGATTAACCGGCCTGTATCCAAGGGTATGCCCTCACTGCGAGGCGCATTGTAGGAGTTCGAACCGACCCGGGCAAACAAGAAAAATTGCACTTTTCAAATTAGTTTATCTAATGTCTTGATTGATGAAATTGGTTCGCATGAGTATGCATTCTTTGCAGTTTTAAATTGAGTTTTCGAATCAGATCGCCTGACCCGGATAACATGGGAAAAGGCGCGTCATCCACGCTTTTCAAATTTAACGGGGTGGCGGGATGTTAAATTCTTAAATTGATTTAAATCAATGTTTTACGATTTGTCATGTTTTGTGATCCGGCTCGCGTCAATAATCGTGAAATAGATTAAAAATGCCTTTTAAAGCCATGTATGGCGGGTCCTTTTACATTGATTTCAATCAAATAAAGGTGATATAAAAACCCGGTCATCATGGGCGAGAATAAATTCAGGCTGATTGTTTTGTAATTGTTAAACATTAGCTTTGTTTGTGTTCTCGTATTGCCTTGTTGTTAATGCCAGTGGTTACTGAACGCGTTTTGTTGTGACATGTCTCAATGAGGCTCATTCGATAACCTCCAACGGAAGCTTTGTGCTTAAAACTTAAAATAGCCGTGCCAATAATCGGTGAGGAAACATCATGATTGCTGAGCATGTGGTAGACCTATCGCGGTTCCAGTTCGCTGCGACGGTCCTTTATCACTTTTTGTTTGTACCCCTGACGCTGGGAATGGCTTTTCTCCTGGCGATCATGGAATCCGTCTATGTGATGACCAACAACACCATCTACCGGGACATGACCAAATTCTGGGGTAAGTTGTTTGGTATCAACTTTGCCTTGGGGGTCACCACAGGCCTGGCCATGGAGTTCCAGTTCGGGACGAACTGGGCGTACTACTCCCATTATGTCGGCGATATCTTCGGGGCCCCGCTGGCCATCGAGGGGCTGATGGCCTTCTTCCTGGAGTCCACCTTCGTCGGTATGTTCTTCTTTGGTTGGGATCGTCTGAGCAAGCAGCAGCATCTGGTTGCCACCTGGTTGATGGCGCTGGGTACCAACCTCTCCGCCCTCTGGATCCTGGTCGCCAACGGCTGGATGCAGAACCCGGTTGGTGCCGAGTTCAACTTCGAATCCATGCGGATGGAGATGATGAGCTTCGCTGACGTGGTGCTCAACCCGGTTGCCCAGGTCAAGTTCGTCCACACTGTGGCGGCTGGCTATACCTGTGGCGCCATGTTTGTGCTGGGTATCTCCTCCTACTACCTGCTGAAGAATCGTGATGTGGCGTTTGCCCGTCGCTCCTTCGCCATTGCCGCCGCGTTCGGTATGGCTTCCATCGTGTCCGTGCTGATCCTCGGTGACGAATCCGGTTACGAGACCGGTGAAGTGCAGAAGGTGAAACTGGCCGCTATCGAAGCCGAGTGGGAAACTGAACCTGCTCCGGCCGCCTTTACCCTGTTCGGTATTCCGAATCAGGAAGAGATGCGCACCGACTACGCCATCAAGATCCCCTATGCACTGGGCATTATCGCGACCCGTTCTCTGGACGGTCAGGTAACCGGTCTGAAGGATCTGAAGAGCGAGCACGAACTGCGCGTCCGCAATGGTATGACCGCTTACGACCTGCTGACCAAGCTGCAATCCGGTGACAAGTCTGACGAGACCCGCGCTCGCTTCGACGAAGTGAAGCAGGATCTGGGCTACGGTCTGCTGCTCAAGCGCTACACCAGCAACGTGACCGACGCGACTGACGATCAGATCAAGGCCGCGGTGGATGACTCCATCCCGCAGGTACTGCCGCTGTTCTTCGCCTTCCGCATCATGGTTGCCGTCGGCATGCTGATGCTGGTGCTGATCGGTATGGCCTTCTATGACAGTGCCCGTCACCAGATCGGCCAGCGCAAGTGGCTGCTCAAGGGTCTGCTGTGGGGTATCCCGCTGCCGTGGATCGCGATCGAAGCCGGCTGGTTTGTGGCTGAATATGGTCGCCAACCGTGGACCATTGCAGAGGTGTTGCCGACTTCCCTGTCTGCATCCAACTTGCCTGCAGCTGAAATCTGGTTCTCTCTGATCGGTATCTGCCTGTTCTATACCGTACTTCTGGTTATCGAGATGTACCTGATGTTCAAGTATGCCCGTCTTGGCCCCAGCAGCCTGAAGACTGGCAAGTATCACTTTGAACAGCTCAAGGCATAAGGAGAGCGACCATGTTTGATTACGAAACTCTGCGTGTCATCTGGTGGGCTCTGGTCGGCGTACTGCTGATCGGTTTTGCCATCACTGACGGCTTCGACATGGGGGTAGGCGCACTGCTCCCGTTCGTCGGCAAGAAAGATGTCGAGCGCCGCGTGATGCTCAACACCATGGGGCCGCACTGGGAAGGAAACCAGGTTTGGCTGGTCACTGCCGGTGGTGCCTTGTTCGCTGCCTGGCCGATGGTGTATGCCGCGACATTCTCCGGCTTCTACATCGCCATGATCCTGACGCTGATGGCGCTGTTCCTGCGTCCGGTCGGTTTCAAGTACCGTTCGCTGCGTGCTGATGCCAAATGGCGCAGCAACTGGGATTGGGCCTTGTTCGCCGGTAGCGCCGTGCCGCCCATCGTCTTTGGTGTGGCCTTTGGCAACCTGCTGCAAGGTGTTCCGTTCGAGTTTAACCAGTTCATGATGTTGACCTACCACGGCAACTTCTTTGGCCTGCTTAACCCGTTCGGCATCCTGGCTGGTCTGGTGAGCCTGTTCATGCTGCTCACCCAGGGCGCAACCTGGCTGATGATGAAGACCGATGGTGAAGTGCTGGCGCGTTCCCGCACTGCCGCCATGATCTGCTCACTGGTGACCCTGGTGCTGTTTGCTGCCGCGGGTTGGTGGGTAAGCGGTATGGAAGGGTATGTCATCGTCAAGGCTGCCGCGACCGACGCAGTATCCAACCCGATGAACAAGGAAGTTGTCCTGCAGGCTGGCGCCTGGATGAACAACTACACCCTCTATCCGTGGATGGTGGCCGCTCCTGTACTGGGTCTGGCCATGAGCCTGCTGACTGGGCTGTTTGCCCGCATGAACATCGGCTGGCTGGCGTTTACCAGCTCCTCGCTGGCGATTGCCGGGGTCATCCTCACCGCCGGTTTCTCCATGTTCCCGTTCGTGATGCCCTCAAGCCTTGAGCCGTCACTGAGCCTGACCATGTGGGATGCTACCGCCTCCTTCAACACCTTGCAGGTGATGACTGTGGCTGCAGCGATCTTCGTACCGATTGTGCTGGGTTACACCCTCTGGACTTACATCAAGATGTTTGGCCGGGTAACCAACAAGCACATCGAAGATAACCAACAATCTCTCTATTAAGAGGTGCGCTGACAATGTGGTATTTCACCTGGATCCTGGGGCTGTTGCTGGCCTGTGCATTTGGCATCATCAATGCGCTGTGGCTGGAACACACCGAGAACATGGATCGTCAGATCGATGAAAACAAGTGATCGACTCGCCAGGCTGGCCGCTCCACTGGAGCGCCAGCCGTGGCAGGGGTTGATGTTACTCGCGGCGGCCTTGTTGGCCGTCGCTATTTTACAGGCCCCCAATCTGATCGCGGCCAACACCAGCGAGCATGGCCACTGGCTTGCTCCCTGGCTGATGTGGGCCGTCTGTTGTGGCGTACTTAACGGGCTTGGCTTTCATCTGAAAAGCCTGCCCGGACGTGTGCTGTTCAACCCCTGGCTCGCCTGGCCCAGTTTGTTGTATGGCCTCTGGCTGACACATTCATATTTCCTTTCATAAAAAACGGGGGGAGGCAGGATTTCCCTGTCTCCCCCTGCTTCTTTCCTATTCAGCCCTGCGCTATGATAGCCCCCCATCTGACTGTCGAATGGATCACAGATTGTTATGGGGGAAGTCTTTGAGTTTCCGGTGCGTGTCTACTACGAAGACACCGACGCCGGGGGCATCGTCTACAACGCCAATTATCTCAAGTTTATGGAACGCGCTCGCACCGAGTTTCTTCGTGCCAAAGGGGTCGAACAGGACGTCTGGCTGCAGGAGGGATATGCCTTCGTGGTGAGCCGAACTGAGATCGATTTCCGCTCGGCGGCCCGTTTTAATGAACTTTTAACTGTATTAACGCAAGTGATTGAAGTGAAACGCGCATCCCTGCGTTTTTCGCAGCAGATCCTGGCGGCTGATGGACGACTGATCACCCAGGCCATGGTACAGATAGCCTGTGTCAGTCATCCGCAAATGAAACCTGTAGCTATACCTGAAAAAATCAAGGGAGTGCTGTTAAGTGCACGCTGAAATTTCGTTTATTGGCCTGTTTTGGCAAGCCAGCCTGTTGGTAAAACTGGTCATGATGACCCTGATGAGCATGTCTATTGTCTCGTGGGCGCTGATTATCCAGCGCTCCAAGGCGATCAAGGCGGCCAATCTCGCATCGGAACAGTTTGAAGATCGCTTCTGGTCAGGGGTCGATCTCAATCGCCTCTATCAGGAGTCCTCTTCCCGCCGCGATGATATCGAAGGCATGGAAGATATCTTCTACTCCGGCTTCAAGGAGTATGCCCGCTTGCTCAAGGCCGGTGCCCGTGGTCAGGATGCGGTGATGGACGGTACCTACCGCGCCATGCGCGTCTCCCTCTCCCGTGCGGTGGATGAACTTGAATCCAACCTGCCGGTGCTGGCGACCATCGGTTCCATCAGCCCCTATATCGGTCTGTTCGGTACCGTATGGGGGATCATGAACGCCTTTATCGCCCTGGGTCAGGTGCAGCAGGCCACCCTGCAGATGGTGGCACCGGGTATCGCGGAAGCGCTGATCGCCACCGCAATGGGTCTGTTTGCCGCGATCCCGGCGGTCATCTTCTACAACCGCTTCTCCAACAAGGTCGAGCGGCTGGAAAACGCCTACGCCAACTTCATGGACGAGTTCACCACCATTCTGAACCGTCAAATTGCACAGCAGCAGGGTGATCAGTAATGCAAACCTATCAGCGGATCCGGCGCAAGAAGGTGGCCGAGATCAACGTGGTTCCCTATATCGACGTCATGCTGGTGCTGCTTATCATCTTTATGGCGGTCACGCCGGTGATCACGCAAGGGGTCAAGGTGGATCTGCCACAGGCTGAGTCCGAGCAGTTGCCGGAAGATGCCAAGCCGCCCTTCATCGTCAGCGTCAATACCGAAGGCGAGTATGTCATCAAGGCTGGCGAAGCCGATGATGAGCCGGTGCCAAGCGGCACGCCAGAGGCGATGCAGCAATACATCACCGAAAAAGCCATGGGCTATCTGGCGATCAACCAGAATGCCCCCGTGGTGGTCGCGGGTGACAAGGCCGTGCGCTACGAAGAGGTGATCCTGTTGATGGTGGCCCTCAAGAATGCGGGCGTGCCTCAGGTTGGCCTGATGACAGATCCGGTGAACTAACGGAGATGGATGTGAAGCGTGGTATTTCCGGTTATCTCATCGCGTCGTTTCTGCTGCACCTGATCATCGGCATCATCCTGTTTGTCGGGCTCGATTTCAGCAAACCGAAGCGACCCGAATCGAAGGGGCAGATCGTCAATGCCGTCATGCTCGATGAGAATTTCCTCAACGAACAGGCCAAGCAGATCCAGCAGCAGAAATCTCAGCCCAAGCCTCAGAAGGTAGAGAAAGAGAAGGATAAGGAAGACACGGATCTCGCCAAGCGCGAGCTGGCTCAGAAACAGGAGCAGCTTCGTATCGCCGAGACCAAGCGCAAGCAGGCCGAAGAGGCCACCCGTAAGGCTGAGGCCGAGAAGCAGAAGAAAGTGGCCGAGCAGAAGCAGGCGGAAGAGAAGGCCCAAAAAGCCGAGGAAGCCCGCAAGCTGGAAGAGCAGAAGACCAAGAAGGCCGAAGCCGAGCGTAAAGCGGCGGAAGCCGAAAGCAAGGCGCTGGCGCTGAAGAAGAAAAAGGAACAAGAGAAGAAAGAGGCCGAGGAGAAGGCCAAGGCGGCAGAAGCCAAGGCCAAGAAAGCGGAAGCTGACAAGAAAGCCAAGGCCGAAGCCGAGAAGAAAGCCAAGGCAGAGGCTGAGAAAAAAGCCAAAGCCGACGCCGAGAAGAAGGCCAAGGAAGAGGCTGACAAAAAGGCAAAAGCTGACGCAGAGAAGAAAGCCAAGGCAGAGGCCGACAAACAGGCCAAGATCGCGGCTGAGCGCAAGCGTAAAGCAGCCGAGCAGGCCAAGCTGCAAAAAGAGATGGAAGAGATGATGCAGCAGCAGCTGGCGGCTGAGGCGAATGCCCGCAGTCAGGCAGCATCGGCAGCAGCGCAGGGTGAAGTCGACAAGTATGCGGCGCTCATCAAGGCCACTGTTGAGCGGTATATGATTTTGGATCCCACCATGCGGGGCAAAACATGTACTATCGGCGTACGTCTTGCGAGCAGTGGCTTTGTCATATCGGTAGATAACGGCCAGGGTGACCCGGCGGTCTGTCGCTCCGGTAAGGCAGCTGTCCTGAAAGCCAATCAACTGCCAGTGCCGAAGGATCCTGCGGCATTCGAGATGTTGAAGGAATTTAACCTGAAGTTAGAACCGAGTATCTAAGCGTGATAAAACGAGGTTGTTTACAAGTGGTTGGCAGCGTCTCGCAGAGAAAGGAATTTAACCGCTCATTTTTATTGGAACCGAGTATTTAAGCCATGATCAGAAAAGTATTTTTTGCTTTGGTTGGCTGTTTGTTGCTGGGCCAGAGTGCCCAGGCGGCCCTGGACATCGTCATCACCGGCGGTATTGATAGCGCACGCCCCATTGCCGTCGCCCCCTTCAAGTGGGAAGGCAACGGGCAGCTGCCGCAGGACATCGCGGAAGTGGTCTCCAACGACCTGATGCGCAGCGGCAAGTTCAAGCCGCTGGCCCGCGGCCAGATGCCGCAGACCCCGAGCAGCAGCAGCGAGATCAACTTCGCGCCCTGGGCTTCCCAAGGGGTTGAAGCCGTGGTGGTGGGTTCCATTTCGGCAGTCGGTGACGGCACTTACAAGATCAACTTCGAGCTGGTCGATGTGCTGAAAGGCCAGCTGGCCAAGGCGCAAGGTGGCGAGAGCAACGGTTACATTCTGGATAGCCGTATGGCGACCATCCCGGGTGCCCAGATGCGCCAGTTTGCTCACCGCATCTCCGACATCGTCTATGAGCGTCTGACTGGCGAGCGTGGTGCCTTCCTGACCCGTCTGGCTTACGTCTCCGTACAGCAGGGTACCCAGTTCCCGTACCAGCTGCGTATTTCTGATTACGACGGCTACAACGAGAAAACCCTGCTGCGCTCCCGTGAGCCGCTGATGTCTCCCTCCTGGTCGCCGGATGGCAGCAAGCTGGCTTACGTGAGCTTCGAGAACCAGAAATCCGAAATCTACGTGCAGGATATCTACACCCAGCAGCGCAGCCTGATCACCAGTTTCCGTGGTATCAACGGGGCGCCGGAGTGGTCTCCGGATGGTCGTCGTCTGGCTATCGTTCTCTCCAAAGATGGGTCACCGAACCTCTATGTGGTTGATGTCGCTAGCAAGCAGCTGACCAGGGTGACTACCAGCCGGGTGATCGACACCGAACCCTCCTGGCTGCCGGACGGGCAAAATTTGTTGTTCACCTCTGAACGTGGTGGCAAACCCCAGATTTATAGCGTAAATTTGGCGACTGGTATGACTCGCCGGATGACTTGGGAAGGTGAATCCAACCAGGGTGCATCCATTACTCCTGATGGCAAAATCATGGTGATGGTAACCCGTGTTCAGGGGCAATACCGTATTGCCCGTCAGGACATGGAAAACAATGCCCAGTTGGTCCTGACTCAGAGCGCACTTGACGAGTCCCCAAGTGTGGCACCCAATGGCAGCATGATCATTTATGCCACCATCTATCAGGGTCGTAAGAGTCTCGCGTTGGTGTCGACTGATGGTCGCTTCAAGGCTGTGCTTCCGACCAGTAGCGGTGAAATTCGTGCACCAGCTTGGTCGCCCTTCTTGAATTGATAAAAATCCAATTGTTTTTTGTTTTGTTATAAAGGTTTAAGGAAATAGCATGCAACTCAATAAACTGCTCAAGGGTTTGGCCATCGCACTGCCACTGTTCACCCTGGCCGCTTGTAGTTCTTCTTCTGATTCTGACGCCGCTGGCGCTGAGTCAGGTATGACCGACGGCATGGGCGGTGTACAAACCGGCGGCGCCAACGGCATGTTGTCCCCGGAAGAGCAGATGCGTCAGAAGTTCGAAGCACTGCAACGTGACAACGTGATCTACTTCCCGTTCGACGGTTACGATATCCAGGGTCAGTACGCTGATCTGCTGGATGCCCACGCCAGCTACCTGCGCGAGCGCCCGAGCGTTAAAGTCCTGATCGAAGGTCACGCCGATGAGCGCGGTACTCCGGAGTACAACATCGCCCTGGGCGAGCGTCGTGCCAAGGCTGTCGCCAAGTATCTGCAAACCCTGGGTGTGCAGGCCGAGCAGCTCTCCATCGTCAGCTATGGCGAAGAGAAGCCGCTGGACATGTCCCACACCGAGGATGCCTTTGCCAAAAACCGCCGCGCGGTTCTGGTTTACTAAGGTTTGAACCGAACGAAGTTCGTTTATATGCAAGCGGCCATTTCGATGGCCGTTTTATTTGCACTAAACGCCAAGGTTTGATCCGAATGAAATCTGTATAAGCGAGCGACGATGGCGCTGGCCGTTTTATTTGCACTAAACGCTAAGGTTTGATCCGAATGAAATCTGTGTACAAGCAAGCTGTTGTTGCGCTGGCCGTATTGGTTGCTCTGAATGCGCATGCGGCGGCTCCTGTCAGCGATCTGGGTGGTGACTCGGGTAGTGGGGTTGTCCTTAGCGGCAACAACGGCGCCATCGTGCCCACCGGTAGCCTGGAAGATCGGGTTGCCCTGCTGGAGCGCACCCTCAATGCCCGTCTGCGGCTGCAAGCTGAATTGCAGCAACAGGTTGACTCCCTGCAAGGGGAGGTTTTCGAGCTGCGTGGTCAGCTGGAGCAGCAGACCTACCAGATGGAACAGTCGCAAGAGCGTCAGCGTCAGCTCTATCAGGAACTCGACAAGGTTGCCAGCAGCCAGCAGGCGGCTCCGGCTGCTGCGGCCCCTGCAGCTGCCGCTACACCGGCTGCCGCAGCCAATTACTCAACCAATCAGGATGAGAATCAGGCCTACGACGCCGCGGTCAACATGGTGCTCAAAGAGAAGAACTACGACAAAGCCATTCCGGCTTTCCAGGGCTTCATCAAGCAGTACCCCAATTCGGGCTATGTCCCCAATGCACACTACTGGCTCGGCCAGTTGCTGTTCAACAAGGGTGACAGAGCCGGTGCCTCGGCCCAGTTCTCGACCGTGGCCAACAAATACAGCAAATCCCCCAAGCGTGCCGATGCGCTGCTGAAGCTGGGTATGCTGGCGCAGCTGGATGGCAAGAAAGCGGAAGCCAAAACCTTCTATGAACAGGTGATCAAGGGCTATCCCAACACCTCGCCGGCCCAGTTGGCCAGACAGAGTCTGGCCAAGCTGTAACATTGCTGTATGTCACTGTTTTCGTAACGCTACTGTAAAAACAGCCCACATTTGTACGCACAGTGAGCAAACGGATTTAAATTACGAATTTTCTGTTGCACCGGAAATTTAAATCCGTAATATAGGCCGCCGTCAGAGCCGAAGCAGTAATGCAGTCGGAACTGGTCGTGGTGAGGGTCGTTAGCTCAGTCGGTAGAGCAGTTGACTTTTAATCAATTGGTCGCTGGTTCGAATCCAGCACGACCCACCATTTTCTCCACTCGGTGGAGACAGAATTCCCAGGTCGTTTAGCTCAGCTGGGAGAGCACCTCCCTTACAAGGAGGGGGTCACTGGTTCGATCCCAGTAACGACCACC
>NZ_JAPCJA010000054.1:0-19908 GCF_027707745.1 Aeromonas sp. QDB23 | reverse complement strand
AATCCCAGGTCGTTTAGCTCAGCTGGGAGAGCACCTCCCTTACAAGGAGGGGGTCACTGGTTCGATCCCAGTAACGACCACCATATTTGTAGTGAAAAGCGTAAGAAAAAGCTGAAATCTGTAGCAATGTTTCAGAGAAAAATCCCCACTCAGGTGGGGATTTTTTTTTGCCCGCAATTCAGTACTTCAACATCTTCAGTTGCTGTCGTGACGAGCCGAACGCCAGCTTTTATCGTGCCACACCGCCACACCGCCACACCGCCACACCGCCACATCGCCACATCGCACCTCCTCTACTCTGCTCTGCCGAGATTGCCCGACTGCACTCATGTCCATCGTGATGCTGCTCATGTGAATGCCAGCCATAAAGCAAACCCCAGCAATAAAAAGGGCAGGCCAAGGCCTGCCCGCAAGGGTGCGTAAATCGTTACATGATCCCGCGGATCAGGATCCCGCTGATCAGCAGCGGCGCCACCACGCGCCAGCACCAGAGCAGTGCCAGACGCAGGGCGGGTGACAGGCCCGCAGGCAATATGGCATCACCCAGTCGCCAGCCCAGCAGCAGGGTCAGCACCAGCCCAAACAGCGGCATCATCAGGTTGGAGGTGAGGTAGTCGAGCAGCTCGAAGATGGTTTTGCCAAACAGGGTCAGATCGCTCCATGGACCGAACGACAGGCTCACCGGAATGCCGGAGGCCATGATGAGCAGGGTCAGTACCCGGCAGGCGCCACGACGCGACCAGCCCCACTCCTCGGTGGTGAAGCGCACCAGATGCTCCAGCATGGAGATGGAGGAGGAGAGGGCGGCGACCAGCAGCAGCAGGAAGAAGACCACCCCCAGCCCCTGACCGAACGGCAGATGGCTGAACACGGCGGGCATGGTCATAAAGGTGAGACCTGGGCCGGCAGTGGGATCGATGCCGGTAGAGGCCAGCGCGGGGAAGATCATCAAGCCCGCCAGCACCGAGATGATACTCGCTAGGGTGACCACCCAGACCCCGGAGCGTACTACCCCTTCGCTATTGGGCAGGTAGGCGCCATAGGTAGTGTGTACCCCGAGCCCGATGGAGAGGGAGAAGAAGGCCAGCCCCAGCGCGTCCAGCACGCTCTGGCCGGTCAGCATGGAGAAGTCTGGCAGCAGCAGCTGGCGCACGCCCGCCATGGAGCCCGGCATGGAGAGGCCAACCCCCACCAGCAGCAGCATCATGATAAACAGCGCGGGCATCATCCAGCGCAGCGCCCGCTCCACCCCCTTCTGAATGCCCCCCTGCACGAACCACCAGGTGAGACCTGCGAAGATCAGATGGGTCAGCACCGGCCACCAGGGGTTGCTGACATAGCCGTTGAACAGGGCGGTCAGCGCACTTCCCTCGCTCAGGTTGAGCTTGCCTGCCATCGCCAGCGCGGCGTAGCCCACGGTCCAGCCACCGACCACGCTGTAGAAGCTGTAGATAAAGAAGCCGCAGAGGATCCCCATATACCCCATCCAGCGCCAGTTCGGCCCCACCAGCTTGCGGAAGGCACCGAGCACCCCGCGCTGGCTATGGCTGCCGAGCAGGGTCTCCCCGACCTGCACCGCTACCCCCAGGGTGAAACTGAACAGCAGAAACACCAGCAGGAAGGCGCCACCGCCATTGGTGGCGGTCACATAGGGAAACTTCCAGATGGCACCAAGGCCAATCGCGGTGCCTGCTGCGGCCAGCACATGACCAAGACGGGAAGACCACTGAACCTGGCTCATACAACCTCCGGGTAACACGACATCGAAGCAATACTCCTGAGTAGCAATAAACGACAGACAACAAAAAGGCCGCCCGAGGCGACCTTTGCAATGAACATTCAGAAAACTGTGCGTGCAGGGTCACCTCTCTTGCGAGCTAAAAAATCGACCAAACAGCACGAGGATGGAAGACATGGGGTGACAGCCTGAAAACGAGTGAGGGAACAGCCTAAACCATGGAAAGAATAATTGACACATAAAATAAAAAATTTTTATGTGGGCAGCTATCACCACACTTCCACTGCGTACCACTCGATGGACAAGCCTCTCGCCGGGCTGCATCTTTTCTACCCAGTGGCTATTTACTGGGCGATAATCGTCAAAGCTTCTTATGGAACTAGTGGCCACCACATGGCGCTGACGGGATAAAAAATATGACAGGATGTCGTATGAGATGGATGGTGTTGCCCTGGTTGCTGGCCTGCCTGAGTGTGTCGGCACAGCCCGGGCTCACGCTGCTCAGCCACGATTTACCCCCCTTTACCGAATACCGCGACGGCAAGCTCGACGGATTTGCCATCCGCCTGATCGATGAGGTGCAGCAGGAGCTTGGCACCCGCTATCCGGTGCGAATTTACCCGCTCAAGCGGGCGCTGGCGCTGGCGCGGGTCGAGCCCGGCTATGGCCTGTTCGTGGTTCAGCGACTCCCGGAGCGGGAGTCCCATTTCAAATGGGTGGGGCCACTCTTTATCAATCGGGTGTTTATCTATCAGGTGCCCGGGAGTCGCCACCCGCTGACTTCGCTGGCCCAACTGCGGGATCTGCCCAGAGTGGGCGTGGTATTGGGCAATGCCGATGATGTGCGGTTGACCCACGAAGGGTATACCAATCTGGTGCACTACCAGACGGCCGCCGAGGCGATAGATCGGCTGATGCTGGGCAAGATCGATGCCTTGCCGATGGCGGAGCTGGTGATGGATGCCACCCTCGACAAGATGGGGCTATCCCGTCGCAGCGTGGCCAGCAGTGGCGTGCTGCTTCATCAGGCCGGTCTCTATATCGTCTTCTCCAGGGGGACGGATGATGCCGAGATCACCCGCTGGCAGCATGCCCTGGATGCCGTCAGAGCGGCACAGGGGCGGGCCGGTGGGCCCGCCCGCGAAGAGTAACCGTCACACCAGACCGCGCACCAGGATCCCGCCGATCAGCAAGGGGGCAACCCAGCGCCAGCAGTTCATCAGCAGGTGATTCCAGTGGGCCGACAGCCCGTGCGGCAATGCCTTGCGTCCCAGCTTCCAGCCCAGCAACAACGTCACCATCAGGCCGAACAGCGGCATCATCAGGTTGGATGTGACAAAGTCCAGCAGCTCGAAGATGGTTTTGCCAAACAGGGTGGCGTGTTGCAGCGGGCCAAACGACAGGCTGACCGGAATACCGTTGAGCATCACCACCGCCGTGATGGCGCTGCAGGCCGTTCGGCGTGACCAGCCCCAGGTTTCGCACAGGAAGCACTGCAAATGCTCCAGCAGCGAGATGGCCGAAGAGAGCGCCGCAAACACCAGCAGGGCGAAGAAGATCACCTCAAGTACCTGACCGAACGGCAACAGCTGGAACACCGCTGGCATGGTCATAAAGGTGAGGCCGGGTCCGGCGGCCGGGTCGATACCGGTCGAGGCCAGTACCGGGAAGATCATCAGACCCGCCAGTACCGCCACCATGCTGGCCAGCAGCACCACCCAGAGGCTGGAGCGACCGACCCCTTCGCTGGTCGGCAGATAGGCACCGTAGGTGGTGTGAATGCCAAGACCGATGGAGAGCGAGAAGAAGGCCAGCCCCATGGCGTCGAGCACGCCGGACATCCCCAGCTTGCTGAAATCGGGCATCAGGAAGTGACGCACCCCCTCCATCGCATTGGGCAGGGTAAGGCCAAAGGCGACCAGCATCAGGATCATCAGGAACAGGGCCGGCATCATCCAGCGCAAGGTGCGCTCCACCCCTTTTTGAATGCCCCCTTGCACCACCATCCAGGTGAGGGCGGCAAACAGCAGGTGGGTGAGGATGGGCCAGACATCCCCGCTGACATAGTCATTGAAGCGGGCGGTGAGGGCCGCCGCATCACCATGGTTGAGATCGCCGGAGATGGCCATGCCGGTGTAGCCCAGGGTCCAGCCGCCCACCACGCTGTAGAAGCAGTAGATGAGCAGGGTAGAGATCACCCCCATTACCCCAACCCAGCGCCACTGTTTGCCGAGCAGTTCGGAGAAGGCGCCCACTACCCCGCGGCGGCTCATGCTGCCGAGCAGGGTCTCCCCCATCAGTACCGCCACCCCCAGCGTGAAGCTGAACAGCAGAAACACCAGCAGGAAGGCGCCGCCGCCGTTGACGGCGGTGACGTAGGGGAATTTCCAGATTGCGCCGATACCGACTGCGGAACCCGCTGCGGCGAGGATGTAGCCGAGTCGGGATGACCATTGGGACTGCTTCATAAGAACTCCAATCGAGCGCCCCTTGTCGGGGGCAGAATGGCGCTCATGTTACGGAGGTCGCTGCGCAATCACTACGACTGTTATCAGGCAAAAATGCGATTTATTGGCATGATTGGCTAATTTGATTCTGTTTTTTGCCCAATCCTGCCACCAAATAAAAACCGGAGCACTATTGCTCCGGTTTGGCCTCTGACAACTGCTCGTCTGCTGGCTAAATCACCCCCAGCTCCCGCAGCCGCTCCATCAGATAGCTGTGGGCGGTATGGCGCTCGGAGAGCACCACATCCGAGCGCGGATGGAGGAACAGCGGCAGCGAGATGCGCGACTTGGCGGCACTGCCTCCGGTCGGGTTGATGACGCGGTGGGTGGTGGAGGGGTAGTAGCCGCGAGAGGCCTCCTGCAGCATGTCGCCGATGTTGATGATGAGGGTGCCAAAGTCGCACGGCACATCCATCCACTCGCCATCGGAGCCCTTCACCTGCAGCCCCGGCTCGTTGGCGGCGGGCAGAATGGTGAGCAGGTTGATATCTTCGTGGGCGGCGGCGCGGATGGCGCCCGGCTCCTCGGTGCCATCGAACGGCGGATAGTGCAGCACCCGCAGCAGGGTCTTCTGGCTCTCTTCGATCATCGAGGAGAGGGGGCAGCTATAGTGAGCGGCGATATCGGCCGGGGTGTACTGCTCGACCCAGCCCAGCAGCTCGGCGGCCAGACCGTTGGCGAGGCGGTAGTACTCCATCGCCTGCTCTTTCAGCTCTTGTGGCATCTGGCCCCAGGGGTAGAGGTGGAAGTACTCCTTGAGGTCTTTCTGGCTATGACCCTTGGCCACTTCGGAGACCGACGGCGGGAAGTAGCCATCCTGAGTCTCGCGGTTGAACAGGAAATCCTGCTTCTGCTCACTCATGAAGAAGCGATACCAGTTGTCGTAGATGGACTGCACCAGCTCTTTCGGAATGGGGTGGTTGGTCAACACGCCAAAGCCTGTGGTTCGCAGGGATTCGGTGAAGCGTTGGGCCGCATCGGGTGAGCGGTAATCGACGGTCAGGACTTTCATTGTTTTTGTTGCGCGCCAGTTAAAAGATGGCGCAGTTTACCTTGCGCCTGATAACAAGGAAAGCGGGTTGGCTGCCCCGTCTGGCACAGCCTCAAATAGTGACAAAAACATCAAAAAAACAGCGCCAATCCGCGCGGGCGCACATCCCTTGTTATGGCCTTTTATCCTCTCTAGAATGCTGGTCACTGTCTTTTCTGGAGTCTGTTCATGTCCCCCAAAATCCTGTTGCTGACCCTGCCGGTATTGCTGGCGGGATGTAGCTCCCTGTCAGAAGACGAGTGCCGCACCATGAGCTGGTACAACCTGGGTTATCAGGATGGATCGGAGGGCAAAACCCGTCAGGCGACCCGCGATTACGTTTCGTCTTGCAGCGAGTATGGTCTCAGAGTGGATGAGGCCGAGTGGAAACGGGGCTACGACAAGGGGCTGGAGCTTTACTGCATTCCCGAGCTGGCCTACAGCAAGGGCAAGGAGGGGCAGGAGTACCGCGGGGTGTGCCCCAACGATGCCAGCTTCCTCAAGCAGTATCAGCGCGGCTATGAAGAGTACAAGCTGGCCGCCCGCTTGCAGGAGATCAGCGACGAGCTGGAGCGTACCGAGCGGGATATCGATGCACTGGAGCGCAGCATCCGCAGCGAAACCAACACGGAACAGCGCGACTATTATCGGTCCAAGCGCAACCGCGCCATTCGCCACTACGAATCCCTGCGCTACGAATACAACCGTCTGCGTTACCCGGATCGGGTGATCCAGTTCTCCTTCGGCGGTTAAGTCCCTCCATGGCCAGCCAGCGTGCTGGCCATGTTGCATCTTGTCAGATCAGGGCAGAACCCAGCGCTGCAATGCCAGTGCGATGCCATCTTCGTTGTGGTCGGCGGTGACCTGGTCGGCATGACTCTGGATCTGCGGGGCCGCATTGCCCATGGCGACCGCCAGCCCCACCTGTTCGAACATGCTGATGTCGTTGTTGTTGTCACCAAATGCCACTACCTGCTCCATCGCAATCCCTTCACTGGCCGCCCACTGGGCCAGCCGGTTGCCCTTGCTGCAACCCGGCTGCACCAGCTCCACCGCATAGGGGGCCGCCCAGTCACGGGTAAAGGGCATCTGCTCTACCACCTCGCCCATAAAGGCGTGCAGGCGAGCCGGATCCTGATTGAACAGCTCCAGCTTCCAGACCGGGTTGTCGAGCCAGCCAGCCAGCTCCTCGACCGGGTGGATGGCAATTTTGAGGTGCGCTGGTTGATTGGCCGACCAGCTACGGATGCGGGTGACATGCTCCTCGCAGCCGATGTAGCCGATCCCCTCGCTCAGGTGAAACAGGGCCCCCATCTGCTGCGCCTCGACCGCGTCCAGCAGCTCGGCGAGCGGGGCAACCGCCAGCGGGTCGCCGCTGAGGATCCGGTTCTGCACCGGATCATAGAGATAGGCGCCGTTGCTGCAGATGAGAGGGGTATCGAGCGCCAGCTCGTGGTGGAAGGGGCGCGCCGTCATGTAGTGGCGCCCCGTGACCAGCAGCACCTTGATGCCGTGGGCGCGGGCCTGCGCCAGTGCCGCCCGGGTGGCCGACGAGATCTTGTGATCCCGGGTCAGCAGGGTGCCATCCATATCGAGCGCGATGGCCTTGTACTCACTCATAGCTCCTCCAGCATCGAACAAATCCGCAAAGAGCTTTACCGTCCCAGACCCGGCGCCCCGATGCAAGTCTTGCCCGCGGCCGGAGCGCCGAACTGTGATCCCTTCGTGGCTCAGACGCCACTGGCCAGCAGCTGGCGGCGGTCGGCACGGCGGCGCAGCAGATAGAAACCGGCGGCGCTGGCAAGGGAGCAGAGGGTGGCGAGATAGAAGGGCCACTCGGTACCGACCATCAGCACCAGACTGCCGAACAGCACCGCCAGGATCTCGCTGCCCACCGCGAGAGCGCGGTAAAGCCCCATCGCCTGTCCCTGCTGCTCGGGGTGACTGCGGTTGGAGATCGCCACCGAGGTGGCCAGCTCCCCCAGACTCATGCCGATGCCAGCCGGAACGAAGGTGAGCGCCAGTCCCCACCAGTGAACGGGCAGGATAAAGAGCAGCATACCGGTCGCCATCACCAGATGGCCGATGATGCCGAGGGAGCTGCCGCGCCAGTGATGGGCGATGCGGGATCCGAGCCAGGAGCCCGCCATCATGGGCAGGCTCACCAGCACCGCCGCCTGCGCCAGCTGGGCCGGATCCCAGGCCAGCCGCTCCACCAGCCAGATATTGAAGTAGGTAAAATAGAGCTGCACGGCGCCATAGCTGATCAGGGTGAGCGCGAAGTAGGGGAGCAGGGCCGGTTGCAGCAACAGCTGGCGGCTGGAGAGGGTCGCTGCCTGGCTGGTGGAGGCCACAGGCGGGCGATGGGGGACCAACCAGTACACCAGCAGCAGGTTGAGCAGGGTCATTCCTACCGCCAGCCAGGCGGCCAGACTGTAATCCCCCGAGATCACTGCGGCGTAGCCTCCGATCATCGGCCCCACTACCCAGCCCTGGTTCATGCCGATGTTGATCCAGGCGAAGCTGCGGGCCTTGTGCTCCTTGCCGGCGAGATCCGCCGCCATCGCCTGCACGATGGCGATGTTGCCGTTGCACAACCCCTCCACCATCCGGCTGAGCAGCAACAGGGGGAGGGATCGCCAGGCGATACCGAGTGCCATCAGGGCATAGCCTGCCAGCACCCCCGCCAGCGAGAGCAACAGCAGTGGCTTGCGGCCGTAGCGATCGGAAAGGCGACCGAGCCATGGGCTTCCCACCAGCTGAAACAGCGGATAGAGCCCCATGATGACCCCCAGCCACACCTTGCGGCTCCAGTCGGAGGCTTCCGGCGTCAGCATGCCGTGGGCCGGATCCAGCAGCAAAGGAGCCAACACCGGGGAGGGGAGGCTAAAGCCTGCGACGGCCAGCGTAACTGTCATGACCAGCACCCAGAGGGGGTTTTTGTGCCCGTGTTTCTCCATGTTGCACCCATTAAGTAAAGTTATTGGTTTATTTATGCTGGTTCATAGACGGGATTAAGTAAAGTGAATTGTTGATTTAATAAAGGGTGATCCTCATAATGAGATCATGAACGCAAGCACCGACAAGATCCTGTTTCTGCTCAAGAGTCATGGCCCGCAGAGCGCCGCCGCGCTGGGGGAGCAGTTGCAGATGACCTCCATGGGCGCCCGCCAGCACCTGCTCGCACTGGAGCAGGAGGGCTGGGTCACCTTCAGCGACGAGGCGCGCGGGCGCGGTCGTCCCGTGCGGCTGTGGCAGCTCACCGAGCAGGCCTGGCAGCGCTTCCCCGATAGCCATAGCGATCTGACCGTGCAACTGATCGACAATGTGCGCGAGCTGTTTGGCGAGGAGGGGATGGAGCGGCTGATCCTGCAGCGGGAGCAGCAGATGCTGGCTCGCTATCAGGAGGTGCTGGGGTCGCATGGCCTCTCTGGTCGGTTGGCACTCCTGAAGGAGTTGCGCACTCGCGAGGGCTATATGGCGGAGATCCGCCGCGAGGAGGATGGCAGCTGGCTGCTGTGGGAGAGTCACTGCCCCATCTGTGCCGCTGCGCGTACCTGCCGAGGTTTCTGTCGCAGCGAGCTGGCGCTGTTTCGCCAGCTGCTGGCCCCGGCGACGGTGGAGCGGGAGCAGTATCTGCTGGAGGGGGCGCACCGTTGCCTCTATCGCATCACGCCGCCCGCGCTCTGATTGCGCCAAACGCCCAAAAACAACAAAGCAGGCGCCGGGATGCCTGCTTTGTTGCCTTCGGGGAGGGGGTTCTCTCGTTCCAGCCCGTCGTTTCCCGATAAGGTAAGACGGCTGATGGGGCTCTTGACCCGGTAAGGTCCTTCACCGCAGAGACCCGGTCAGGTATCTGCTTTGCCACCGGAAGATGTAACCATAGTATCCCTCCCGTACCGGTGAGTGGTTGCAAACTAACCACTTTTTTCGGTTGTTTTTGCAATAGTTCACCCTTAATCTAGGAAAAGTGGATTAGTCATTGCAACGAGGAAGGGTAAATGCTGAAACTTGATCGCATAGACAGACATATTCTCGAGCTGATGCAGGAAAATGGTCGCATCAGCAATCTGGAGCTGGCCGAGCTGGTAGGGCTCTCGCCGTCCCCCTGCTCCCGCCGGGTCAAGGCGCTGGAGGATGCCGGTCTCATCGACACCCACGTTACTCTGCTCAACGCCCGCCAGCTTGGTCTCACTCTCACCGCCTACATTCACATCTCCATGGACCGACACACGCCGGAGCGGTTTGAAAACTTCGACCGTGCCATCAGCGAGCTGCCGGAAGTGCTGGAGTGTGACCTCATCACCGGCAACGATGCCGATTACCAGCTCAAGGTGGTGGTACGCGACATGGAGCACTACCAGCACTTCCTGCTGGACAAGCTGACCCATATTCCGGGGGTGACCGGGGTGCGCTCCAGCTTCGTGCTGCGCCGCATCAAGCACAAGACGGCGCTGCCGCTCAACCATCTGGGGTGAGTCATCCTGCGCGGGATGGCGGTCGGTCTGGGATATGACTGGCAGCCGCTTCTCTTTGCGGATTTGAGCTCGCGCAAACAGCCAAACGCCCATATAAACAGAAACGCCCATATAAACAGAAAGAGGAGGCCGGTGGCCTCCTCTTTCTGTTATGCGGTATTGGTTAGCTGGCGCCGAAATCAGACGCTGACCTGGCTGATGTCTTCCACCTGCAGCAGCCAGCCGGTCTGCTCTTGCTGCGGTTCGCCGCTGACCCGCAGTCGCTCACCGGTCGGCACCCACTGCCCTTCAGGCAGGGAGACCAGCAGGCTCTCGCTGCCGTTGTCGAACAGCCAGCGATCTTCGCCCAGCGATTCAATCAGATAACCTTCCATCTCCACTCTGGACTCGGCTTGCCAGGATGGCGCAACGGAATCACGGCTCTCGATGAAATCCCCCTGAACACCAAAACTGGCTAGCCCCCACAGAATGGAGAGCCCGACGAGTGATGTCTGCATCTTGTCTCTCCTCTTTTTGGAACTGTGCTGTTGGAACTGTAGGGCCAGTATGGGAACAGAAAACTGAGCGCACCATGAACAAGGTGGCAAAGTGCAGGCGAGATCGCGAAAAAATCCGGCCAACTGGCCGGTTGTGTCATTTTATGGTGTCTGGATCACACTATTTGGCGGCTTCTTCTGCCATCCGTTCGGCTCTTGGCTTATTCGTCCACATGGCTACCCCGCGATGATCCTGGCAGATCCCCTCTGCCACAATGGCGCGAACCCGGGTGCCATCTTTGCATATGGCCTGCCAGGCGTCGGCATCATCGATGGTGAGCGAGTCGGGCGGCGGAATGGTTTGGCAAGCCGTGAGCAGCAGGGTGCACAGGGGTAGCAATTTTGTCATGGCTGACTCCTCGGGGTCTCGGGGCGATGGTGGGTTGGGAGGATAGGGATGGCCTCGCCATTGGGGCTTCGCTCCCCAGCATCTGTGATAACCGGTTAATGGGCAAGGGGTACTGGCGGGCGTTGAAGCCGATCAGCCGGGGCTTGCCCTGCGCCCTCCTTCGGCCTAAGGTGAGGCCGTTTTTACTGCCTCATTGAAGGAGCGTTTTCATGTCCACTCTCTATCCCCGCGTCGGTGTCGGCGTCATCCTGACCAATGCTCAGGGCCAGGTGCTGCTTGGCAAACGCAAGGGGAGCCACGCCCCCTACTGGTCGATCCCGGGCGGTCATCTTGAAGTGGGGGAGAGCTTCGAGTCGGCGGCGATCCGCGAGGTAGCCGAGGAGACGGGATTGCAGATCCACGGGCCCGAGGTGGTGGCGGTGACCAATAATCTGGAGACCTGGCGCGAGAGCGGACTGCACTATATCTCGGTCACCTTGCTGGCACAGGCTGAGGGTGAGCCGCAACTGCTGGAGCCGGAGAAGTGCGAAGGGTGGTTTTGGTGTGACCCGCACGCGCTGCCCGAGCCCCACTTCGATGCCAGCCGCCAGTCCATCGCCTGCTGGTTGGCGGGGCGCTGCTACTTGCCGAGTGAGGTGCCAATGGTGTCGGCCGAATCAGCCTGACTGTCATAAAACGATCATCGTGCTGTCATAATATCTCCTCTCCATCGGGGGAAGAGGGATGAGGGAGAGGAGCGTGGGACAGGTATTTATTCAGTTTTTGTGGTTGGGATGCATCAGTTTTGGCGGCCCGGCTGCCCATATCGGCTTTTTCCAGCGCACTTTCGTCGAGCGGCTCGGCTGGCTGACGCAGGCCGAGTTTGCCCGGTTGCTGGCGCTGTGCCAATTGCTGCCGGGGCCTGCCTCCAGCCAGCTCGGCTTTGCCATCGGTCGCCATCGCGCCGGTCTGGGCGGGGCGCTTTGTGCCTTTATCGGCTTTACCTTGCCCTCCTTCCTGTTGCTGCTGGCGGCAGCCGTCGGCGTGGGCTTGCTGGGCAACAACCTCTGGCTCGATGCAGCCCTGCACGGCCTCAAGCTGCTGGCGCTTATTGTGGTGGCCGATGCGGTGCTCACCATGAGTCGCCAGTTCTGCGCCACGCCGCTGACCCAAGGGATCATGGTTGCGACCGCGGCCGCGCTCTGGTGGCAGCCCGGCTTGCTGACCCAACTGCTGATGCTGGCGGGAGCGGCGCTGATCTGCGCTCGAAACCAGCAGGGGGTGAGTCGTTTGCACGCTACCGCCGAGCCGTCTTCAGCCACTACCCGTCATCCTCACTGGCCGACCCTGCTGCTGTTTGCCGCCCTCTTTATTGGCCTGCCGCTGCTCGGCGGCCCTCTCGGCACGCTTGGCCAGCTGATTGCCGACTTCTATCGCGCCGGTAGTCTGGTGTTTGGCGGTGGTCATGTGGTGCTGCCGTTGCTGCAAGAGAGCGTGGGCCACACCCTCAACCAGCAGCAGTTTCTGACCGGTTACAGTCTGGCGCAGCTGGTGCCGGGCCCCATGTTTACCCTCGCCACTTATCTCGGCGCCCAACTGCTGCCCGAGATGCCGCTGCTCGGGGCCTTGTCGGCGACCCTGGCGCTCTTTGCGCCCGGCTTTCTGCTGCTCTGGGCGGTCGGTCCCTGCTGGCAACAGTGGCTGACCCAACCCCGTCTGGCGGGTGCCGTCATTGGCATCAATGCCGCCGTGGTGGGCTTGTTGCTGGCGGCGCTCTATCAGCCGGTGTGGCAGAGCGCGGTGCTGGCACCGACCGATCTGGCGCTGGCGGCCATCGGCTTTTATCTGCTGCGGGTGGTGAAGTTGCCGGTGCCGGCCATCGCGGCCCTGCTGGTGATGGCCACCATCTTGCTGGCGTGACGCCGGTGAAAGCACGATAAAAAAACGGCGCCTCCATAATGGAGGCGCCGTTTTTATTGCGATGGGTCAGCCGCTTAAGCGTCGGGATCGAAATCCAGACTCAGGCTGTTGACGCAGTAGCGCTGGCCAGTCTCGGTCGGGCCGTCCGGGAAGACGTGGCCGAGGTGAGAGCCGCACTGGCGGCAGGTGATCTCCACCCGCTTCATGCCGTGGCTGCTGTCTTCGGTGTAGTTCACCGTCCCCTCGATGGCCTTGTCGAACGAAGGCCAGCCGCAGCCGGAATCAAACTTGGCTCCTGAGTGAAACAGCACGCTCTTGCAGCAGACACAGAGGTAGTCACCGCTCTTGCGATTGTGGAGCAGGGCACCGCTGTAGGGTCGCTCGGTGCCCTTCTCCCAGCAGACGTGAAACTGCTCGGCGCTCAGCTTGCTGCGCCACTGTTCCGGGTTGTTACTGCTCATACCGACTCCTTGCCATCAATCACGGGGCCCAGCATAGCGGCTACCCAAAGCTGACTCCAGTATGCCTGTTATGGTTTGCCCGCATTTGTGATCGAGGTGGCAGCCATGTCCGCACCGGACGCAGGGAGAAGCGCCTGCTGTGGTGGTTGGGCATCCTGCGCCGTGCTGGCCAGCGCCACCCGCTCCAGCAGCTTGAGGGAGTGGGCGCGACCGACCGCCACCTGCCGTTTGATGTCATCGGGCAGGAACGGCAAGCCGTCGTTGGTGGCGGTGTCGATGGTCTGGATCCACTCCAGCCCTTCCCCCGGCGGCGGCAGGCGGAACTGGATGTCGTAGTCGCTGGCATTGAACAGCACGTACCAGCGCTCGCCGACACAGTTGATCATGCCGATATCCATGGCAAATGCCTGCCCCATGGGGGCGTGCCAATCCTGATCGGTGAGCTGGTGGCCATCCGGGTGATACCAGTTGACCTGATGGCAGTTGGGCGTCGCACCGTTCCAGCTGTCATCGCTCAGTTGCAGGTTGGAGAAGACGCACGACTCCGCCCGCAGCGCCATCATCTGCTGGGTGAAGGCGAACAGCCGCTCGTCCTCCGGCCGCCACTGCCAGTTGACCCAGCTGATCTGGTTGTCCTGACAGTAGGCGTTGTTGTTGCCTAGCTGGCTGCGACCCATCTCGTCGCCGGCGAGGAAGTGGGGGGTGCCTTGCGACAGCAGCAGGGTGGCAATCAGATTGCGCTTCTGTTGCTGGCGCAGGCTGTTGACCCGCGGATCCAGAGTCGGCCCCTCTACCCCGTGGTTATAGGAGAGGTTGTTGCCGTGGCCATCCCGATTGTCTTCACCGTTGGCCTGGTTGTGGCGCTGGTTGTAGGAGACCAGATCCTCCAGGGTGAAACCGTCGTGATAGCAGAGGTAGTTGACGCTGGTGTGGGGCGAGCGCCAGTTTTTCGGGAAGATATCCCGCGATCCGACCAAACGGGTGGCAAAGTCCCCCATCTTGCCCGCATCGCCACGCCAGAAGGCGCGCACCGTGTCGCGATAGCGGTCGTTGATCTCCTGCCACTGGCTCGGGAACTGACCCAGCCGGTAGCCAAAGGGGCCGATATCCCAGGGTTCGGCGATGAGCTTGACCTGTGACAGCACAGGATCGGCCATCACCGCCTTGAAGAAGGCACCCATCGGCTCGAACTCGCCGGCCTCCCGCGCCAGCGTCACCGCCAGATCGAAACGGAAGCCATCCACCTGCATCTCGGTGACCCAGTAGCGCAGGGCATCGAGCACCAGCCGCAGTGTGTTGGGGTGATCCAGATTGACGCTGTTGCCACAGCCGGTCACGTTGGCGTGACGGGTGTAGTCCGGGCCGTGAGGGCCCGCTTCGAACGCGTAGTAACCGGCGTTGTCAAAACCCTTGAACGAGAGGGTGGGGCCGTCGAAGCCCGAGGCGGCGGTGTGGTTGTAGACCACATCCAGAATCACCTCGAGCCCTACCCGGTGCAGCTCGCGCACCATGGTCTTGAACTCGGTCACCGCCTCATCCGGCTTGGTGCTGTAGCGAGGCTCCGGGGCGAAGAAGGCGATGGGGTTGTAGCCCCAGTAGTTGGTCAGTCCCAACTGTTCCAGTCGCGGTTCCGACATGAAGGCTGCCACCGGCATCAACTGCACCGAGGTGACGCCGAGACTCTTGATGTGCTCGATGACCAGCGGGTGGCTGATACCAAGGTAGGTGCCCTGCAGCGCTTTGGGGATCCCCGGGTGCTGCTTGGTAAAGCCCTTGACGTGGGTCTCGTAGAGGATGGTGCGGGCCGGGCTGATCCCGGGCTTGCCGATGCCTTGCCAGTCAAAGCCGTCATCCACCACCACCGACTTGGCAATCATCCCGGCACTGTCCCCCTGATAGAGGGCATCATCCCAGTAGGTGGGACGGCTGAGTGCCTTGGCGTAGGGGTCGATCAGCAGTTTTTGCGGATCGAACAGCATCCCCTCCTGCGGGGCGCCATAGACCCGATAGCCGTAACGCTGACCCGCCTGCATGCCGCGCACGTAGCCAAAGCGATACTGGCCACGGCGGCCGGGCAGCTCAAGTCGGGTTATCTCCTGCTCCTGTTCATCGAACAGGCAGAGCTCCACCTTGTCCGACTGGGGGGCCCAGACACAGAAGTGGCAACCGTTCTCGTCAAGGCGGGCCCCCAGCGGGTAGCCCACCCCTTTTTCCATTACAAGCATCAAGACTCCTGTTTGATGAACAAGGTCGCCAGCGGCGGCAGATCCAGCACTATGCTGTGCGCCATCCCCTGCCAGGGGGTCGGCTCGGCAGCGAACACCAGACCCACATCATAGTTGCTTCCCCAGTAATACTCGCTGTCGGTGTTGAGCACTACCCGATAGTGGCCCGCAGCAGGGACGCCGACCCGATACTCGAGACGGGGCACTGGGGTGAAGTTGCACGCTACTACTATGGCCTGCTTGCCCTCTTTGTCGGCCCGCAGCCAGGCAAAGATGCTGTTGTCGGCATCGTTGTGATCCAGCCAGCGGAAGCCGATCTGCTCATAATCGGCCTGATACAAGGCGGGCTCATGACGGTAGAGGTGGTTGAGATCGTGGATCAGGCGCTGCTGACCGGCATGCTTGGGATATTGCAGCAGATGCCACGGCAGCTGGGCATCGTGGTTCCACTCGTTGCTCTGGGCGATCTCGGTGCCCATGAAGTTGAGCTTCTTGCCCGGGTGGGCATACATGAAGCCCATGTAGGCGCGCAGGTTGGCGGCTTGCTGCCACTCGTCACCGGGCATCTTGTAGAGCATGGAGTGCTTGCCGTGCACCACTTCGTCGTGAGAGAGCGACAGGATGAAGTTCTCGTCATAGTGATACACCATGGAGAAGGTCATGTCGTTGTGGTGGTAGCGACGGTGGATCGGCTCTTTCTGCATATAGGTGAGGGTGTCGTGCATCCAGCCCATATTCCACTTGAAGCCAAAGCCGAGGCCGCCGAGGAAGGTCGGACGGGAGACCCCGGCAAAGGCGGTGGACTCTTCGGCGATGGTCATGGCGTGGGGATACTTGCCGTAGACCTCCTCGTTGGTCCACTTGAGCAGGCTGATCGCCTCGTAGTTGTGGTTGCCGCCATCGACGTTCGGTACCCACTCGCCCTCGTTGCGCGAATAGTCCAGATAGAGCATGGAGGCGACCGCATCCACCCGCAGGCCGTCGATATGGAACTTGTCGAGCCAGAACAGGGCGCTCGCCACCAGGAACTGGCGCACGGTGTCGCGGCCGAAGTCATAGATGTAGGAGTTCCAGTCCGGGTGCCAGCCACGGCGCGGATCTTCATATTCGTAGAGCGGGGTGCCGTCAAAACGGGCCAGCCCGTGAGCATCGGACGGGAAGTGGGCGGGCACCCAGTCCAGAATGATGCCGATGCCGGCCTGGTGACACTGGTCGACGAAGTATTTGAAATCATCAGCCGTGCCGTAGCGGCTGGTGGGGGAGAACATGCCCACCGGCTGGTAGCCCCAGGAACCGCTAAAGGGGTGCTCGGAGACCGGCAGCAGCTCGATATGGGTGTAGGCCATCTCCTTGACGTAGGCCACCAGCTCCACCGCCAGCTCGCGCCAGCTCAGGCTGTCGCCATTGGGGTGACGCTTCCAGGAGCCGACGTGCAGTTCATAGATGGAGAGCGGCTGCTCGCGCTTGTCGTTGTGCTGGCTGGCGATCCACTCGGCATCCTGCCACTGGTACTGGGCGTGGTCATATACCACGGAGGCGAACGACGGGTACTGCTCGCAGTAGAAGCCGACCGGATCGCTCTTGTGGGGCAGACGATGACCTGCGGGATCTTTCAGTTCAAACTTGTAGCGGTCCCCCGCCTTGAGGCCCGGCATAAACAGCACCCAGTGACCGCAGAGACTGCGCTGCATCGGGTGGCGACGGCCATCCCAGAAGTTGAAATCGCCGATCAGGCTCACGGCGGTGGCGCTCGGCGCATAGACCGCAAAACGCACCCCTTCTACCTGCTGGCCGAGATGCTCCACGGTGCGCAGCTGGGCGCCAAGGGTGTGGTAGAGATTTTCCGGCTGGGCGGTCAGTTCGGCCAGGCCAGCCCAGGCGGCATCCTGAAACTGATAGGGGTCGATGACCTCGGTGGTAGCATCTTGGTAGCTGGCGAGCAGCTGATAGGGGAAGGGGTTTTTACGGCGGGTGAAAACAGTTTCAAAAAGACCCGATTCATCGGTGGGCGCCAGGGTGGCAACAACCTTGCCCGACTTGAGATCCTTGACGCGAACTTCGAGGGCATCAGGCAACCAGGCGGTCAGTTTGAGGCCGGGCCCATCCGGATTGGCCTGCAGGCCTAAGTGAGAGAAGGGATCGGAACAGCGGGCAGCAACCAAACGTTCAACGAGCATCGAGATTTCCTTTCATGACAGAGCATCCACTCCGGCCGGGGCCGGAGTGGATTTAGGTGAGAGTGCTGTGAGAGACAGCGTCTCAACGACTGGCCTCATCACGGGCCTGGCTCATCTTGCCGGCCAGCGCCTTGAGTGCCTCATTGGCAAAAATATCTTCCAGATCGGCAGAGAGCTTGCGGCGCCAGTTGGGGTATTCGTAACTGGTGCCCGGTACGTTGACCGGCTTGTCCATCTCCAGCCAATCTTCCAGCTGGGTGCTGAACAGGGCGCAACTGCCGCGGGACATGTGGATCTGCAAACCGTGATTGAGTTCGGTGTTCATGCCGACCCAGTTCACGTCATGACTGATGTTGTCAGAGATGACCTTGTGGGCATGCAAGCTGTCGAGGATCCGCTGTTTCGCCTGGTGGCGATCAGCATACAGGGTCTTCAAGACATCTTCATCTGGATACAGACCCAGTTGACGGCCCAGCGCCAGATCGTCGCAGTGCCAGAACCCTTTCAGGGTTGGCATGTCGTGGGTGGTCAGGGCTGACATCGCCTGCTCGGTGTAGTGAGCCGGGGAGATGAAGCCGCCATCGGCCTTGGAGCGTTCGAAGAAGAACACCTTGTAGGAGTGAACGCCGTTCTCTTTCAGAGTCACGTCGATCCCCTCCGGCACGGTACCGAGATCTTCGCCGATCAGCAGGCACTGGTTGCGGTGGGATTCGAGCGCCAGAATGCCCAGCAGATCGTTGACCGGATAGTAGATGTAGGCGCCCTTGGCGGCTGATTCTCCGGGCGGTACCCACCACAGGCGCAGCAAGGCCATCACGTGGTCGATGCGCAGTGCGCCGCAGGAGCGCATGTTGGCACGGAACAAGTCCACCATCGGCTGGTAGGCCGCTTCAAACAGCTTGTTCGGGTTCATCGGGGGCAGGCCCCAGTTCTGACCGAGCGGGCCGAGTACATCGGGCGGCGCGCCGACCGAGGCTTCCGGGCAGTAGAGATCCTGGTTGGCCCAGATCTCGGTGGAGCCTTCGGAGACACCCACCGCCAGATCCCGGTAGATCCCCATCACCATGCCGGAGGCCTTGGCGCGGGCATCGGCTTGCGCCAGCTGCTCGTCAGCCAGGAATTGCAGATAGAGGTAGAAGTTGACATCTTGCGGGTGCTCGGCCATCCAGGCGGCAACGGCAGGATTGTGGTAATCGCGCAGCTCCTGCGGCCATACCGGCCAGCCCCAGGCGTTTTCGCCCTTGGCATAGAAGTGGGCTTGCAGGGCATCGAAGGCCGCTTGCTGTTGCAGGCTGTCGCCACCGGCGGCCACGAAGGCATCAAAGGCGGCCTGACGCTCGGCGCCAAGGCTCGCTTCGTCGAACACCTGACGCAGCATGCCGAGTTTGGTCTGGATCACGCCGGTGTAATCGACGTTCTCCTTGGCGCGCAGATCGGCCAGATGCTGCTGGAAGGCAGGGCTTGCCACTTCCGCTTTCAGGCGATCGTTCTGCTGGAATTCGGGCACCGCTTCCACATTGATGTAGGCCACGTTGAGCCAGCGACGGGAAGAGGGGCTGTAGGGACTGGCGCTCTCCGGATTGGCCGGATAGAGGGCGTGAATGGGGTTGAGGCCGACGAAGTGGGCACCCCAGGTGGCCGCTTTCTCGACCAGCTGGCCCAGATCGCTGAAATCACCGATGCCCCAGTTGTGGCGGCTGCGCAGGCAATAGAGCTGCACGCTCGGGCCCCATACCTTGCGGCCATCGGCAATCGGCGGCTGCTTGTAGCACGCCTTGGGCGCAACGATCAGGCGCATGGTGGCCAGCGGCTCGTCATTGCCCTCTTCCAGCAGCACCAGCTGGTGATAACCCAGCTCCGGGGCCATCTCCAGCGTGACGCGATAAGCCTGGCACTCCATCTCTTCAAATTCGGCGACGCCGACCAGCTCACCCTCGATGGGGGTGAATTGACCGGACAGCACAGCACCCTGCTCCTGCTGGAGCTGCCAGGTGAGGGCATCGTTGACGAATTCGATGGGGAGGCGAACTTCAAGGGTAACGGCGTCGCCGGTGCGAACCACCATCACAGGATCCAGCGCCCGCAGCCAGTGCTGGCGATGCTCCTCTTCCAGCTGCTGCACCAGAGCGGCCTCGTCATCGACGCGGTAGCCCATGGCGCCCAGCATGGCGGCCTTGCTCTCTTCGGATACCTGGGCCGGGTGGCCCCAGGCATCGACATACTCGCTGGCGATACCTTTTGCGGCAGCCAGCTGTTCAATCAGGGTGGTCATAGTTTGAGAATTCCCGCTGTGGATTCTATCTATACTATTTTGATTAATTTTTATGGGTGGTACTTGAACAGTGGCTCTTTGGCCATGCTAAACCGCGCACATTTTTACATATCTATCATCACGGTTGTGTGACCGAGTAGGCACTATTGTTGATATCTGGGTAATCCCCCCATTTTTTGGAGCACTCAAAAGTAGAGGTCATGCGGCCTGTGCCAAGCGCTGTTTCGGCGTGTAGC